>NZ_KI421421.1:239560-264773 GCF_000472285.1 Desulfuromonas sp. TF | reverse complement strand
AGAGCATGCAGGCCCGCCTGCATGAACCGGGCAAGGGGGTCACCTCTTTCGGCGGCCAGTGCATACCACTTCAGGGCTGGTCTTTTTTCGACCAAGCCCTGCTTCCACCTCAAGCCGCTGTCGTCCCCGGACAGATTGATGTGGCGGTTGTCCAGAACGGCTTGCGCTTCCGCAAACCCCGAAGCCGCAGCCATGCGGTAATATCTTGCGGCATTCACGAGATCGAGAGGGCCGCTCTCTCCAAGAGCATGCAGGCCCGCCTGCATGAACCGGGCAAGGGGGTCACCTCTTTCGGCGGCCAGTGCATACCACTTCAGGGCTTCCGCATCATCTTCCTCAACGGCCCATCCCGAATCGTATATGGCTCCAAGAAGCAGCTGCGCCTCGGAATCCCCCTCTTCCCCGGCCAACTTCAGCCATGTGAGCCCCACCTCGGTATTCTGCGGGGTTCCGAACCCTGTGAAAGCCACATAGCCGAAGGCGGTCATCGCCCGAACATCGCCATGCCCTGCTGCAAGGCTGTACCATTTCAAGGCTTCCCTCGGGGAGGGCGTGATTCCGAGACCATTTTCGTACATCTGTCCCAGAGTCCTCAGCGCTCCCGAGTGTCCCATCTCCGCCGCCGCCAGGAACAAGTCCAGCGCTCTCGCGTAATCCGTTTCCCCCTCTTCGCCGCTGAGATAGAGGCTTCCCAGAGAATACTGCGCCTCGGGATCTTCCGCCGCGGCAGTCCGGCGATATCCGTTAATTTCTCTTTCACGGTCGGAAGGCGGTTCCGCTTCACGGCGGGAACCTTTCCGGGGTTTCACCGGAGATTTCTCCTTTACCGTCTGAAGAGCGGGGGATTTTCGAATGTTCTGCTTCGGGGATTCGGCCAAGATCGGGGAGATCTCATCCTGGACGGCGGATTCCGTACGGGCGCCGCGGGGAAGCGGCTCATACCGTATCGGGATCCAGTCGAGCAGAACGCACCCGAACAAAGACGACGCTGCCAGTGCGATGAGCAGGATCCGGACTGCTCCCATCGAATGCCTCCACAATTCGGATGGATCTCAGGGTGTACGAAAAAAACCATACCATGTTTTGCTTCCGTCGCCTTCATCCTTGGGCATGAGAAGTCCCGACGCGGCACCATGCTTTCGGCGTAAACCGTCTACCGGATCGGATAAAAACAGGGGTTGCGGCAGAAGCTTCCGGATCAGCGCATGGTATAAATGAGGGCAGGCGGAGACCGTCGATCTTCGAAATACGGGAGGCCAACCATGGAACAGAAATCGGGAACCAGCGCCACCTTGTCCATCATTGCCGCGGTCGGAAGTTTCATCGTCACCTTTACCGGGCACCCCTTCTTCGGACTGCTGCTCGGCATCGCGGCCATTCCCCTTGGAGGGATCGGCGTGGCCATGGCTGCATCGCCGAAGGTTGGCGGAGGGCTCATGAGCGTGATCGCCATTATCGTGGGGCTGATCGCCATCGGCGTCGCAGTCCTGGGGATGATCGGCGCGCTCGTTTTCTGACCCGGGGAAGCGCTTCTCCACGCGCTCCGCCTCGGCGTCAACGAGGTCGTCCCCCGCAACGCCGATAAGATGAAGCAAGCCGCAGCTTAGACTTCAATGCGAAGGCTCGGATCGTCGAGGGAACTTAAGGAAGCGGCCGATAGCTCGGCCTTAACAGGTGAAAAAGCGCAAACTCGGGAATAATGATCTGGCAGTCTCGGTCCTCGGCCCCAGACTGCCTGGGCATGAGCTTCTGCTACGGGCCGGCCATGAACAAGCAGGAGGCTCGTTATTCCGATCAGGAGGAGCAGATGACAGGTGGGGCGATTTACAGGTGCGGAAATCAGGTGAACATCAGCTTCCGTTCCAGGTCCATGGAGCGCGAAATCGATTTGGCCGCCTCCATGCTGATGATCCCTTTCTTGCAAAGCGCCACCAGATGCTGGTCCATGCTCTGCATGTGGTACTCCGACTGCCCATTCTCAATGTATTTTTCGATTTCCTCGAGGCGTCCTTCGCGGATACAGGCCTGAATGGTGGTGGTATTGCGCATGACCTCGACCACCGGATACAGGCTTTCGCCGGCCTTATCCTTGATCAGGCGCAGAGAAACAGTGGCGACCAGGATATCAGCAAGGCGCTGACGGACGATCTCCTGTGAATCCGGAGGGAAGTTGCCGATCAGCCGGTTGATGGTCGAGACGGCGCCCTGGGTGTGCAGGGTGGAGAAGACCAGGTGGCCGGTCTCCGCGGCCTTGAGACAGGCGTCGATCGTTTCGGCGTCGCGCATCTCGCCGACCATGATGACATCCGGATCCATGCGCAGGGCCGCCTTAAGGGCCTGATCGAATCCATGAGTATCGATCCCCACCTCGCGCTGTATGATGCAGCTTTTCTTGGAGGTGAAGAGAAATTCGATGGGGTCCTCGATGGTTATGATATTGTAGCTTTGGGTTTCATTGAGAAATTCGAGAATGGAGGCAAGGGTGGTCGACTTGCCGTTGCCCGTGGGACCGGTGACCAGGATCAGGCCGTTGGGGGCCTTGGCGATATCCGCCAGCACCGGAGGAAGCTGCAGTTCCTTGAAGCTTCCGATATTGGGGGGAATCACGCGCATGACCACCCCGAGGTGGCGCCGCTGACGGAATATACTGACCCGGAAACGTCCGCCGTCCGGCAGAGCATAGGCGGCATCGACCTCCTTGAGGTCGGCGAAAAGCGCGCGGCCGTTCTGTTCGAGAATGGTTTTGGAGATGAACTCGGTGTCCCCAGGAGTCAAGCTCGGCAGCTTGGAACGGATCAGCTGTCCCCGCCCCCGGAAAAACGGCGGGTTGTCCACCTCGAAGTGGACATCCGAAACACGCTTTTCAAAGGCAATCCCCAGAATCTTGTCTAAAACCTTCGCATCCACAACCGCACCTCTTTATCGAAATAAAACCGTTCAACCGGCTTGATCGGTACCGGTCTCCTTTTGCTGAAGCCTGCGTCGGCTCAGGTTCTCCAGAGCCTGCCCGGTCTGGGCGGCCAGCATGTTCAGCAGCTCGACGGGAACCTCTCTTTCCGACCGGCTGCCAAAATCGGCATAGGTCAGAAAAATGGTCTTTCCGGAACTTCGCACCGGAAGCAGCAGAATTTTCTCCGGCACGGGAGCGCCGATCCGGTCCAGAAGATACTTTTTAAACGCCTCGTCGTGTTCGGAACCGCAATAAAGGCAGCCGCTTTCGACGGCTTGTCGCAGAATCGAGGACTCTGCGAAGGGGATGCGAATCCCGGGGACGGGGACCACGCCGGCCACTCTGGAAGTATTAATTCCGATCCCCTTTTCAGCGATCGTTTCACCCTGCCGGACCACCAGGGTGAGGGCTCGCTCGAAAATGTCTCCGACATATCCGAGCTGTGCCTGGGCAACCTCCGGAGCGCTCCTCAGTCGGGGCAGCGCGGCGATGAGCTCGTTGAGACGGCGTACGGGATTGATCTCCGGTTCTTTTGCAGCTACCTCTTTCGCGGCGTGGACAGACTCCGTCGGCCGGTCGTCGAGGCTGACGAAGACCCCAGGAATCCGGCGCTCCATCTGGTCGAGATCGGCCAGCCCCAGATCATCTTCAGTGATCTCCGGCTCCTCCTCGGCATCGTCCTCCAGACTCAATTCGCCGTCGCGCATCTTCTCATCAAAAATACGCAGGGAATCCATCAGCACCCCTCGGGTATCGATGCTGATCTCCCGGCTGATATCCCTGGGGCAATACTGGTAGCCATCCGCCGACAGCTCCGGACCCGGATCGAGGACGAAAGACCCCCTCTTCCAGGTGAGGATCTCGACAATGGTCATTTCGATCAGGGACTGCAGCCCGGCATAGGCATCCTTTTCCTCGACCAGTCCCATTTCAAGGAGCGTCCCGATGAGAGGCTTGCGTTTGCTGCCGGCTTTGCTTTGCTCTTCGAGCGCCCGCTCCAGATTGTCCTCGGTAATCGCACCACGCTCCACCAGAACCTGCCCGATGCGAAGGGTATTGTTGAGGTGACTGGCGCTGATGATATAGCCGTCCATGAAGACGAGCTGGCTTTCGCCCTTGCGCCCCCGGACGCCCAGCACCCCCGATTTGCGGGTCGCGTTCAACAGCTGGATGACATCAACGATGGGTAGATGCTCGAGATCTCCGGTAAAGGACATCCTCTCATTGCCTCACTGCGAAAGGGGTTTTTTGCCCTGGCCTCGATTAAGCCCGGGTGGCTTATTAAACAAGAAAATGCGGTACAACTCAAGCTTTTCGTCCCCAATACGACTCAGCCGCCTTCGAAAAGCACCAGGCCATGTAGGGCGAAATTGTTGATTAGCCATCCTCTGAGTTTTTGCGTGGGCATTAAAGTTGGTATAATTGAGAAAACATTCGCCAGTAAATATTTTTACACTTGAGGAGACACGGCCATGAATATCACGATCGAATACTGCAGCCAGTGAGGCTACCGGGACCGAGCCGCCAGTCTGGCGGACAAGATCAGGGCGCAGATGGAGGCAGACGTGGAACTCATCGCATCGGGCAGCGGATCGTTCGAGGTAAGTGTCGACAAAAGGCCGGTTTATTCCAAGAAGCAAACCGGCGAATTTCCCGATGAGCGGTCTCTGCTGGTAGAAATTCGCAAGCTGATTCATTAGGCTGAACGATTGGTCTTGACCGGTCTAACGGGCCGCCTAGAATCGAAAAGGAATCCTGCATGTCTTTTTTTGCTATTTTCTACCGCATCTCCGTGGCCTTCTGGGTCGGCGGAGTCGCGCTGTTCACCTTCGTCCTCACCCCAATCCTTTTTAAAACCCAGCCCCGGGACCTCGCCGGGAAAATCGTCGGCGTACTCTTTCCCGGCTACTTCTACTGGGGACTGGCCTGCGGCGCGGTGGCCCTGGTTTCTCTTCTGCTTCACCGCGGCCGTCATTTCGTGCCCGCCCTCATCCTGTTGGTGCTGATGCTGGCCGCCACGTCCTATCAATCTTTTGTCCTGGAACCGAGGGCCGCGGCCCTCAAAGAGGAGATTGGCTCTTTCGAATCCACGTCCAGGGACCACCCCCTGCGCCGGGAATTTTCCCGTTTGCACGGTATTTCGGCCGCTTGTAACCTGGTCGTCCTTGCCGGCGGCGTCGTCCTGATCGTTCTTTTGTGACGCGCGCGGCCTTGAAAAACTTTCCGTCGACGCTTTACATTTAGGCCTTGTATTTCAATCCTCAGCCGTGCTATGGTGAATTCACTTAAGCAAGTTTGTGCAAGTGTTTTCATCGCTCACCGGTTGACAGGGTGTCAAAATGGATCAAAACACACAGACCCACTTGGGCTGTGTGTTTTTTTTTTGGAGAGTGATCCGGATTTGCACAACAAAAAAAATTCCCAATTGGGAAGCATGGAGAAAAAAAATGGCAGAAGGAACAGTGAAGTGGTTTAACGACGCAAAGGGTTTTGGTTTTATCGAGCAGGATAATGGACCTGACGTATTTGTTCATTTTTCCGAAATCCAGGGCGACGGCTTTAAATCTCTCGCCGAGGGAGATCGCGTGACTTTCGAGGTCACCCAGGGTCAAAAGGGTCCCCAGTCGGCTAACGTGCGCAAAATTTAAGTAAGATTTTGCATATATTCACAAAGGGCCCCGCGAATTCTCGCGGGGCTTCTTTTTTCCAACCAGTTCGCCTTATTTGATTTCTGTTCGCAACCTTAAAGCGGCCGAAAAAGCAGCCGGAAAGGACAACCTCATGGCCAGGAAACCGAATTACAACTTTGAGAAGCGCCAGAAGGAACTTGCCAAAAAAGCCAAAAAGGAAGAAAAGAACAAGCGCAAACAGGAAGAAAAGATCCAGGAATCCTCACATGACAACCCACCCTCAGAGACTCCTTAAAAAAAAAGGGCAGACTACCGAGTAAAGTAGCCTGCCCCCTTTAATTTTCCCCCCAGGGAAACCTGTCATCCCCGCCATAGAGTCCATGCCAGATCGTTTTTATCCGTGCTCTGTGTAAACCTGGATTTGCATGTCATGCACTGGTAGTCCTGCTCCTCGAAGCCTCTCGGGGCCTTACCTTTAAAAATGCGGCGCTCATTTATTGTTGTTAGAAATTCATGAGGTTTTGCATTGCGCGATTTCTTTGATTGCTCTTCACACCGATCGCAAGTTTTCATCTTCATCTCTTTCCATCCCGTTTTTCCGGCGAATGACATGTCTGCCCAATCCTGCCGAGGGGAGAAAGGCCCACCGAGTCGGCAAAGGAGTTATTTACAGCGCATGGTTTTCTTGCCGTCCTCAAAGAGAACCTCAACTTTCTGCGAACCGGCCACGCGCTGCACCAGACCGAGGCCGAAAAGAGGATGATTGATCAGTGCCTTGACCTTGTACGCTCCTGTCATGGAATAATCCGTCGCCTTTTCGCTCTTCATGTTCGGCCTCAGGAGCTTCCATTCTTTGCATTCGGCGTCTTTGTGATCAATGGTTTTCCGCTGGGAAGGTTTTTTGGGTGCGGTCGGCGGCCGATACTTGTGCTGACGACTGCAGGCAGTGCATTGCACTTCCACAGGACTCTCTTCAGTCATGGTGACGATGAGGTGGTCGGTGTTTTTGCGGCATTTAGTGCAGCGGGCTTCGATGGGGTCGCCGGCCGAAAGCGTGGTGCTTTGCATAGCGGTACTCCCTTTATTTGGGTTAGTCAAAGATGTCCGGTAAAAACCAGGATTCGCCGGCATTTACGGGGCAGGTCTGACAAATTGACGCGCCTGGAAAGCGCGGCACAACGGGCATTCCGTAACGTCATATCCGCACACGGATTGAAGGGCGGGGAGGATTTGGAGGGTTTCCGGACAGGCGTCAATTTGTAGAATACACCTTTCACCGGATAAAAGATATAGATTGGAATTTTTTCTTCAGATCTCTATGGAAGGGCCGCGCCGCCTCACAACTTCATCTTCCTCCAGACATCCGTCACAATGCCGATGATGCGCGAGTTCTCTCCAGGTTGAAAAGGGGTATACGCGCTGTTGTCGGGTGCAAGCCAGGCACCGTCCTCCCTGAGCCTGTATCTGCGCAGGAGGATGTCGCCCCATTTGCTGTTAACTAGAACAATGTCCCCGTTTCCCGGCTCTCCGCCTGGTTTGAAAAGAACCAGGTCATTATTCTGGATCGTGGGAGCCATGAAGTCGCCATAGGCCAGCAGCGCGTAGCAGTCTGGAGAACTGTGTGGAAAGGCGACATGGCCGCCAATGTCCCCCGGCTTCAGTCCGTCGGGAAAATCCTGCGAAATCCTCCTGAGCAGGGGCGTTCTTCCCTCAGATGGCTCCGGCAAAATCCCCGGCACGGCTGATTCTCCGGCATCGGGATTGCCTTCCCCCGACGAAAGCCAGCCTTCATCTATCCGATACAGATGCCGCAAGGCGATCAGAAGCGTATCCGAAGGGAGCTGTCTTCCGCATTCCAGGCTGCTCAGATATCCCTGGGCAATTCCCAGGGAGTCGGCAAAGGCCTTCTGGGTAAGACCCTGGTCGCGACGCACCTGGCGGATACGTTCGCCGATCGAATTAACTCTCATTCGTCCCTCTTTCTTGGCCTCCACCATTAGGCCGTCGGTTCTTTTTCTTTTCCAAAGAACTGACCTCACGTTTTTTTCTTGACATTTATTTTCTAGAAATATACATATATTGTCAAGAGATAATTTCAAGAATTTTTATTTCAAGGAAATATTTCGACGATTCGTCGGGAGCGTCAGGGGGGGGAAATGCATGAAGGGGCGGTAAATGTCTCAGCGCACTTCAGCCTGAGCTATCTTCGTCAATTTCCCATCGATCGCTTGAAAATCGATCCTTGGAAAAAAAAGTGAATCCAGGATGGCGGAACATTCCTCGATTTGCTTGAGACTTTAAAACACCCTTGGGAAAAAGGAGCCTCCGATGGTAGTTCACAAGATTCTGCTCGCCAGCCCGGACATCGATGTGTTTCTGCAGTTGGATGGGATATTCGCCCTTCGCAACAACATTGAGGTTTTACTGGCTCGGACCGAATGTCAGCTTCTGTCCAGGACAGAAACCGAAAAGCCCGATTTGATCCTTGTCGATTATGATATGTCGAGAAGGGACGGGGAACCTCTCTATCGCCAGATCCGAGCCGCTCTTTCGTTTTCAGATATTCCGATCATTCCGGTTGTCTCGGCGGAGGATATCGAGAGTTTAAAAGACAGCGGTCCCGAAGGTGAGGAATATCTCTGCAAACCAATCGATCCGCAAAAATTTCTGCGCACCATCTCCCGATATCTCTGTAGCGATCGTCGATCCGCTCCCAGGGTTCCTTCCCGATTGCGCATTAATTACGGTGTCGAAGGCCGGGATGTACTCACCGATTATTCGGTCAACCTGAGTTCCGGAGGTGTCTTCATAGAGACCGCGGACGTACTTCCGGCCGACACCCCTCTGTTCCTGGAGTTTACTCTCCCCGAATCGGACAGAACCATCCGGTGCAAAGGTCGCGTGGCCTGGGTCAACCATCCCGAAAAGATTCTCAGCCCCCATCTGCCTCCAGGCATGGGAGTCCAGTTCCTGGACTTCGTTCTCCAAGAGGTGCTCAGCCTCCGGGAAGTCCTGAAGAAAGAAGCCCTTCACCCCTCCTGGTGAGATTAACGAATAGACAAATAAGTAGTGTTCATCTATGGCATTGAAAGGGTGAAGAGGGAATAAAAAAATGAAAAAACCCGCTCAATGCAGAGCAGGCTTTTTCATTCGAAAACACCGGAATGATCTCCCCGGAAAAGACCGGGGGTTTGGTAACTATCCCATTCACGGGATATGGCGGCAGAGGCCTCCGGCTAGTTCTTGACGGCCTCCTCGGTGTTCTCCTTGGCTTCCTCCATGTTCTCCTTGGTTTCTTCTACCGCCTCGTCTACCCGCTCTCCGGTCCTTTCCATCGGCCCTTCCCTTTCGCAGGCCACCAGACCGAGCATCAGCATAACAAGTGCGGCACCTATCTTGAAAAATTTCAGAAATTTCATCAGAAACTCCTTTCTTGCTGGAGCTTTCCCTGGATATTCCACGTCTTTCAGTCCGTCTCAAAGAGCATCCGAGGTGAGAAGCCCCAGGGCTCCCATCGGAATATACCTAGCGATATCTTCGAAAGCATCCGGACTCAGACGTGCGGCCGTCTCTTGCCGAGGCCTGCGACCAGGGAAACGACGAACAGGATGAGAAATACGAAGAACAGTATCTTTGCAATCCCGGCCGAGGCGGCGGCAATCCCGCCAAAGCCGAAGACCGCGGCAACAATCGCTACGATGAAAAAGACTGCAGCCCAGCCCAACATATTGCACCTCCTCATTGCTTGGGTTTAATATCGTTTCCGGCGCCGTCGAGAATCCCGGGCCTAAAGAATTGCTCTCTTTTTGTGGCGCCTGTATAACCCTTATCCCTTTTTTCCCTCTTGTCAACCCGGTTCATGCGAGCAGAAAGCATCGCAGAATTGATGAGTTGTCTTCAAAGGAAAGGAACTTGGGAAATGCTTCCCGCGAACTCCCCAAGTGAAAAGGGCAGCCATCAGGGCCGCCCTTTTCATGACTCTATTTCCAATCGCTGCCATTGAAAACCCGCAGCCCTAAAGGAGGTCACCATTTGAAACCAATCCCGAGAGTATAGACGAAGCGTCCGTCGTCAAAAGCCTCGTCCGCCTCATCGGAATCTTCAAAAAGGAACTCGTACTCGACGGCAGCAAGAATGAAAGTGGTTTCATTCACAAACGATTTCAGGCCGACACCGGGTCCGGCGACGAACTGCTCGTCGACGCTGTCTCCATAAAGATAACCAAGGCTCGCGCCGACATAGGGGATGTAGCGGTCGAAGGGGAAGTTGAAGTCCACACCCACGCGGGTCGAACCGTTCCAGTCACTGTCTTCGGGGGTATCGGCAAATACTACGCCCTGACGGACCACCCCTTCGATGACCGGACTAAAGAAGTACCCCAGAGCGCCCTCGACCGACAGGAAGGTCGAGTCGAAATCATTGTCGCTGGTGCCGCTGCCGGAGAGAGAAAACTCCATTTCTCCCGCGTTGTACCCCGAAAACGCCGTTGCCGGTATGGCAAAGATCCCGGCTGCCAATAGAATAAGTGTCAATTTCCGCCACATATGAGCCTCCACTATGAATTGTGAGTTTCTTTTCGGTGCGCTCCTTTGCGCACGATCAATTGAACAGAGCCGAGAACTGCGGATATCTACCTCCTTTCTGGAAAATTTTAAACCACTCTAACCGCGGTTCAGGCCCTGTCAACTATCCAGGGAATTAAATTCCAGAAGTGGCAGAAGCGCCTTTTCAGACAAAGATTTATCCCTATTTATCGAATCCTTCCGACCTTTTTACCTCAGCAGACTGGAAAGAGTTCGGTTGCATTTTTGAGCACTCCTGGGCCAGAATGACTCAAGATCATCGCTGGACACCCACACCCCTGCAGGAAAGACTCGTGAAATCTGCCGAAAAAAAGAATGAGTGTCTCCCCACCTGCCGGTCGGAAATGGAGCGGCGCGGGTGGTACGAACTCGATGTGCTCTTCGTCACCGGCGATGCCTATGTCGATCATCCCGCTTTCGGCACGCCGCTGCTGGCACGGCTCCTGGAAGCGGAGGGGTTTCGGGTCGGCATCCTGGCGCAGCCCGACTGGCGCGATCCGGAGGCTTTCCGGGGGATGGGCCGGCCGCTCCTTTTCGCCGCCATCTCTTCGGGAGCAATGGATTCGATGGTCAACCGCTACACCGCCGCCCGCAAGGTGCGCAACAACGACGCCTACACACCGGGGGGGAAAGCCGGAAGACGACCGGACCGGGCGGTGATCGCCTATACCGCCGCCGTAAAAGGGGCCTTCAAAGGGGTGCCGACGGTAATCGGGGGGATCGAGGCGAGCCTGCGTCGCCTGGCTCACTACGATTATTGGGATGACAAGGTGCGTCGGTCGGTGCTGGTCGACAGCAAGGCCGACCTCCTTCTCTTCGGCATGGCGGAATCGGCCCTGACCGCACTGGCAAAGCGTCTTTCGGAGGGTGAAACGATCGATACCGTCCGCGACCTGCCGGGAACGGCCTATCTTGCCGCCGAAGCTCCGACCGGGGCGATGCACCTCCCCTCCTATGAAGAGGTCGCGGCCGATCCTTTAGCCTACAACCGGGCCTTCCGCCTCGCCGCCGAACAGACCAGCCCCTTCTGCGGCCGCACCCTGGCCCAGATCCACGGGACGCGACACCTGGTGGTCAACCCTCCCGCCGCTCCCCTGACCGAGGAGCAGCTCGACCGCCTCTACACGCTGCCCTTCTCCAAGCGCCCCCACCCGGGTTACACCGAACCGATTCCGGCCTACGAGCAGATCAGGTTCTCCGTCACCAGCCACCGGGGGTGCTTCGGCGGCTGTGCCTTCTGCTCCATCACCCACCATCAGGGCAAAACAATCCAGTCCCGATCCATTGCCTCGGTGCTCGATGAAATCGACCGGCTGAGCCGGCACCCCGAGTTCCGCGGCACGATCACCGATGTCGGCGGCCCCACCGCCAACATGTACGGGCTCTCCTGCAGCGATGAGAAGGCGCAGGCTGCCTGCCGCCGCGGGAGCTGCCTCTTTCCCGCTCCTTGCCGCCATCTGCGCATTTCGGACCGGCAGGCAGCCGAGCTGCTGCAAACCCTGCGCGCCCACCCCGCCGTCAAGCATCTGTTCGTCGCCTCCGGTATCCGCTACGACCTGCTGCCGCACCAGCCCCGATATTTTTCCGATCTGCTGAGCCACCATGTGGGAGGGCTCCTCAAGGTGGCCCCTGAATCCAGCAGCGAAAAGGTCACCCGGATCATGCGCAAACCGGGCCCCCGCCTCTTCAGCGACTTCCTCCAGGCCTTCCGCGATCGCAGCCGGGATCTCGGCCTTCGGCAGGCGGTGGTCCCCTATTTCATCAGCGCTCATCCCGGCTGCACCCTCGACGACATGATCGAGGTCGCCCTTTTCCTCAGGCGCAACCGCCTCAGGGTGGAGCAGGTTCAGGAATTCACCCCAACCCCGGGAAGCCTGGCGACCTGCATCTACCACACGGGCCGAGATCCCTTCACAGACGAACCGGTTCACGTGCCGCGGTCACCGAAGGAAAAGCGTCTGCAGAAATCCCTCCTCCTCTGCCACCTCCCCGAAAGCCGCAGCGACATTGTCGAGGCCCTGCGGCTGTGCGGCCGCGAAGATGCCTTGGCCGAACTTCTGGGAAAAGAAGACAGCCGCCCCCTTCCCTCTGCGAAGAAGCCGTCCGGCAATAAAGGGATGAAACCGCGCCGGAGAAAACCCGGGCAGAGTTAGACTTCCGCTGGATTATTGATGCGCAAGGAATTAACCACAGGCACAGAGACATTAAGGAACCATGAATTCTCAGCTTTTCTCTGTGTCTTTGTGTCTCTGGAGAGCGTAGCGAAGGGGGTGGTGGAAAGATTGACCAAAGCGCTATTTCTTGCTGCGCTGGGCCATGAGGGGGAACAAGCGCCTTTTCTGCAGGGGCGGCAGAAAGGTTTCTTTGACGAAGCGCACATCCTCGATGGTGTAGAAGGCGTTAGGATTGTAGCGCTTGATGCTGGCGATGATCTTTTCCAGATGACGCCGCTTGGCGATGGTGAAGATGACTTTGACGGGTCCCGTTTCCCCTGCGGCGTCAACGCTTGTCACCCCGTAGCCGGAAGTCCGGAGAACCTGCACCAGTTCAGTGGCGTCCTTGCGGGTGATGATCCGGATAATGAGATTGCCGATGGCAATTCTTTCCTCCAGAATTACCCCGACGAAGTTGCCTGCGGCAAAACCCAGGGCGAAGGCGACATAGGTGATCCAGTTGTGCAGATGCTGCATCACCTGGCTGATGGCGAGAATCCAGACCAGGGATTCGACGAAACCTAGAACCGCCGAGAAGTATTTGAACCCCTTGGAAACAAAAATGATCCGAAGAGTCCCGATGCTGACATCGAGGATGCGGGCGAGGAAGATCAGAGCGGGGATGACCCCCAGAACGAAGAGATCCGACTGGAAAAATGATGATTCGGTCACGATCATTTCCTGGGTTTAAAAAAAACCGTCTTCTCCGAAGGGGCCCCAACAAGCCTACCACAAGCTCTTTTCTCTGGACAAACAGCAATTAAGTGGTCTTGGCAGTTCGTGACGAATGATGAAATCGGGGAAACTCGTTTTAAAACAGTACAGGAATGCGGAAATGGGACACCTCAGGCTCCCTCCGCTTTCAACCATGACCGATGTTCCTTGGAACCCGCAATCTCGCTTCCCATTCAAATAAAAGATCCTAATTTCAGAGGCTTAAAACATTCAGCCTTAATTTCATTCGTTGAAAAACTTTAACTGGACAAGCAGTCCATTCCCTCCTATTATTCCCATAACGCTGTTTTGGAATTCATGGAGACGGAAACATGTCTAAACATATTGTGGTAATCGACGACTGCCCGGTTACCCTTGCCATCGTCAGCGATTATCTCGCCGAGGCGGGCTTCAATGTTGCCACCGCGGAGTGCGGAGTCTACTCGAATCATCTAATCTATGGCTCTCGCGCCCCGGACCTCATCCTCCTCGATGTCATGATGCCCCTGATGTCCGGAGAGAAAAAGGCCATGCTGATCAAACGACGTGAAAAGAGCAGCCGTATTCCGCTATTGCTCATGTCGTCCAAAGAGGAAGATGAACTGAAATCCATCGCCGCCAGGAGCGGGGCCGACGGTTACCTGACCAAACCTTTTTCCGCAGGCAAACTGGTTCACGCCATCGAAACCTTCCTGGCCGCCTGACGGAGCACTCAAGTTTCCCTGTATTCTGCAATGCAATGGGTGGCCCTTCGGGACGCCCTTTCTTTTTTTCGGAGACGGCCGTCTTCCCCTTCAGCTTTTTTCTTTTCTGTAGCGGATCCCCTCGCCGGTGAGTTCGATGAGACCTTCCTTATATAATCCACCGACCGCCTTCTTGAAGCTTTTCTTGCTCATCCCGAGGATTTCCCGTACGGCTTCCGGCGGACTCTGATCATGGAGGGGCAGAAATCCTCTTCGGCGCAGCACGTCTTCAAGAACAGCCCTGTCCTCTTCAGCCCCCACCGCTCCGGATTTTCGCAGGGTGACATCGATCTTCCGATCCTCGCGAAGGCGCCTGACGTATCCCTTGAGTCGATCGCCTGGCTTGAGACGCGCGGTAATCTCGTCCCGGTAGAGGAGTCCGCCATAAAGGTGATTGATGATCACCTTGGCTCCGAGATCGGTGAATTCCCAGATCGTAAGGAGCACCTCTTCCCCTTCGGATAGATCGATCTTTTCGGTGTCCAGACACCGGTCGATCCGGGCGGTGCCGACGAGCCTCTCCAGGTTGTCGAGGCAGACCCTCACCAGATACCGGCGCCCCTCCTGCATCCGGTCGGGCTGTTCAGCGAAGGGGACGAACAGATCCTTCTCAATCCCCCAATCGAGAAAAGCGCCTACCTTCGTCACCTTGCTCACCTTGAGCAGGGCAAACTCGCCGAGCTGGGCCCGGGGCCGTCGAAGAGTCGCCGTCAACTCGCCGGCCGCCCCCTTGTAGACGAAGACCTCCAGCCGGGTTCCGGGAACGGTGCCGGGAGGGACCTCCCGTTTGGGCAGAAGGACGCGGCCGCCGCCGTTTCCAAGCCAGGCCCCGCTTCCGTCGATATGGTCAACGTGCAGAGTATTGATCCGGCCGATTTCCAAAATGATGCACCTCCAGAGGGATATTGCGACTGCCCGGAAAACGGAAAAGATCTCTGTTACCCGAAAGAGCAGACGTACTCCGCGATCCCTTCGGGGACCTCGATCTCGAAGGACGATTTGCCCGGCACGTCGAACCAGGTTCCGGCGGCAAAGCCGATCCAGTCCCCTTCCCCGCCGATCCGCACCCGGCAGGAGCCGGCAATGATCTCCATCTTCTCTGGCGCGCCGGTGTCGAACCGGTAGCTGCCGGGATAAAGGAGGCCGAGGGTTTTGCGGCTGCCGTCGGCAAAGGTCAGGGCATGGCTGACCACCTTTCCGTCGAAGTAGATGTTCGCCTTGCAGGCGACGGTGACGTTTTCGAACTTTTCGGGGGCGCTGTAACTCATGGGTTTCTCCTTTGAGAATCTGGTAAGGTCTTTTATCCGCAGATGACGCAGATTTTCGCAGAATGAAAATCAAAATACGGGATTCAAAGTTCTAAATCTGCGTCCATCTGCGTAATCTGCGGATGATTTCAATCTTCAAGCCGCACGGTGTTCCCGGCCGCTCTTGTGCAGATAGTATTCGTAATCCCCTTCATAGGTCCGCATCTCGCCGTGATCGATTTCGAAGACCCGGCCGACTAGTGAGCGCAGGAAATGCCGGTCGTGACTGACCAGCACTACCGTGCCGGCGAAGGACTGAAGGGCGCCAAGAAGGATCTCCCGGGACTGGATGTCGAGGTGGTTGGTCGGCTCGTCGAGGATCAGAAAGTTGATCGGCCGCGCCAGCAGAGTGGCAAGCACCACGCGGCTCTTTTCACCGCCGGAGAGCTTGTCGATTCGCTTCTCGACGTCGTCTCCCTGAAAGAGGAAGGCGGCGCAGAGGTTTCGCACAACGCCGATGGAGGATTCCGGAAGCGCTTCCTGAACCGTTTCGAAGACGCTCTTCTTCGGATCGAGAAGGTCCATGGCATGCTGGCTGAAGTAGCCGGCATT
Source organism: Desulfuromonas sp. TF (assembly GCF_000472285.1). Taxonomy (NCBI): domain Bacteria; kingdom Pseudomonadati; phylum Thermodesulfobacteriota; class Desulfuromonadia; order Desulfuromonadales; family Desulfuromonadaceae; genus Desulfuromonas; species Desulfuromonas sp. TF. Next base: position 249,081 of record NZ_KI421421.1, on the reverse strand, counting down.
GACGCTGGCGCCGAGGACGACATCGCCCGCGCTCGGCGCGGTTTCGCCGGCGAGCACCTTGAGGAAGGTCGACTTCCCCGCGCCGTTGATACCGACGACGGCGATCTTTTCCTGCCGCCGGATCAGACCCGAGACACCACCGAACACCGATTTCCCTTCACCCCCGGGAAGAGGCCAGGTTTTGCTCAGATTCTGAAATTTGACCACGTCGTCGCCGCTGCGGGGAGGCTCGGCGAATTCGAACCGGATCATCTTCTGCTCCGCCGGGATCTCGATCCGCTCGATCTTCTCCAGCTTCTTCACCCGCGACTGGACCTGTGCGGCGTGGGAAGCGCGGGCGGCGAAGCGGGCGATGAATTCTTCCTCCTTGGCGAGCATCTCCTGCTGGCGGCGGTGGCTGGCCAGGAGCTGCTCGCGCCTGATCTCCCTTTCCCGCAGGTAGAAGTCGTAGTTGCCTCCGTAGGTGGTGACCGTCCGGTTGGCCACTTCGATGATCCGGCCGACGATGCGGTTCATGAAGTCGCGGTCGTGGCTGGTCATCAGCAGCGCCCCCTTGAATTCTGCGGAGAGCCACTCCTCGAGCCAGACGATCGACTCCACATCGAGATGGTTGGTCGGCTCGTCCAGCAAAAGGACATCCGGGTTGAGGGTGAGGATCCGGGCCAGGGCGATGCGCATCTTCCAGCCGCCGCTGAACGATTCCACTGGTCGATGATAGTCATCCGGACCGATCCCCAGGCCGGTGAGAACGGCCTGTGCACGGGGCTCCAGGTCGTAGCCGCCGCGGTGCTCGAACTCCTCCTGGGCATCGCCGTAGCGCTCCAGGAGCGCCGCCAGGTCGTCATCCTCCATCGGTTCGCACATGGCGGCTTCCATCGCCCTGATCTCTTCGCCGAGTGCCATGGTCCGGGCCGAAGCCGCCATGACCTCCTCCAGTGCCGAATGCCCGGACATTTCTCCCACATCCTGGGAAAAATAGCCGATCACGGTCTTCTTCGAGCAGGAGATCTCCCCAGTGTCGGGCTCCTCCTCCCCTGTGATCAGGCGGAAAATGGTGGTTTTGCCGGCGCCGTTGGGGCCGACCAGGCCGCTGCGGCTGCCGGGAAGAATCTGGAAGCTGGCGCTCTGGAAAAGAACCTGCGCGCCATGCTGTTTGCCGATGCCGGTCAAGTGAATCATACGAATCTCCGAAAGAAAAAGTCCCGCCCTATTAGCATGAGGGGGCCGAACACTGCAAGCCTATTCTGAGCCGGAACGGGGCGGCTTTGACAAATACGGAAAAAGAGAAGAACGCTCCAGCCTCTTTTATGCTATCCTCGCGTCCTTTGGCTGATAAAACCCGGCGGAGAGAATGCACATGTTCAGAGCGACCCTGGAGGAATTGCGAAAACAACAGGAACTCTTTGACACCGATATCAGCCGGTGGATCGACGACTATCGGAGCCGCGGCGGCCGGATCTATTGCGACAGGGGATGCCGCAACTGCTGCAGCCTGGCGGTGCACGCCACTTTTCCCGAGGCCCTGCTTGTGGCCGAGCTGGTGACTACGGCCATGGCCGGCGCCCTGGAAAAACACGTGGCAAGACTGACGGAAAGCCTCACCGAGGATACCGATCTAAAAACTTACCTTCGGCTGCACCGCCGGACCGTCGGCTCGTGCCCTTTTCTCAACGAGGACGGGGCCTGCGGCGTCTACCGTCATCGGCCATTCTCCTGCCGTTCCCTTCTCTCCACCCGTCCCGGCGACTGGTGCGGCCTCGATCCGCTCTCCCTGGATCCCTGTGACCGTGAACTGTATTTGAAAAGTCTCGATCCGGAGATAGTCTTTTTCCCCACTCACTATGCGGCTGGTCCGCAGGAGCAGGGCCTGGAGCTTGAAAACACGGCTGCAGTCCGGATGCGGAAGCTGTGCGGATTTACCCTCAGCGGCAACCTGACGGTTCTCGTGCACCTGGAGCGGACCTTCCGATTGAGCGCAACGCTGGCGCGCGGCTACGATGCGACCAAGGCTCTTCTGGCACGGAGCAGACTGGACCACCCCCTTCTGCTCAATCTTTGCCGCTGATGCTTCTCGGCATCTCCTATTCATTAAATGAAGTTGGATAGTTGACCATTTTGGTTTAAAATTTAACACAGGGGAATAACTGAGGTCTATACTTGAAAACATTTGAATTGTTTTACTGCTGAAAAGGACTATTAAAATGAAACTGGTTCGGACTTTAATTTTTTGTTTTTTGCTGATCCCGGGATTTGCCGATTCCGTCCTGGCGCAAGAGGAGGTTTTCAAAAGCCTTGGAGCCGTCAAGGTTCTCGGCGACGCACCGCCCTCACTGAATCTCGGCCTCGGAGTTTTCGATATGTTCGATAACGACGATTCGGTGGCCGCACAGGTCGAATGGCGTTTCGGTGACAAGCTGGGATTCGTCGGGCCCCTGGGGGGATTGATCGTCAATGCCGACGGAGGCCTTTTCGGCTATATCGGGTTGTATACCGACCTTGCCGTGGGGAAGTTCGTCATCACCCCCCATACGGGATTCGGAGCCTACGAGCAGGGAAACAGCAACGATCTGGGGGGCGTGTTCGAGTTCTACTCCTCCCTGACCGTTGCCTACCGGCTGGAGAACCGCTCCCAGGTGGGAATCCGATTCGGGCATATCTCCAACGCCGACCTTCACGACAGGAATCCGGGAACCGATCTGCTCCTGCTTCAGTACCGCATTTCATTCTGACTTCTGAACTTCCGAGGACGGGTGACGGGTTACAAGTCACGTATCCCGCACGAGAGAAAACCTCTATTCCGATTTTCCTTTCCGGGCTATGATGAGTGGTCATTCGTCCTTAGTCATTGGTCATTTGTAAAACCAATGACAAAGGACAAAGGACAAATGACAAACCGGAGGACGTTTTACCCATGCATCAGCGCACGACATCGCCAGCCCCCGAACGATTCACCGTCGACTACCGCATCACCGTCCGCGACGGGCGCCCCATCGAAGAGCATGCCCGCGACATCACCATCGAGCAGACCCTTGAGGTGCCGCCGGACGTCATACCGCCGGAACATCTGGAGCAGCAGCTCACCGGCCGCATCGAGGGCATCGAGCCAATCCCCGGCAGCCCCGGCCGCTACGACGTGGCCATCAGCTATCGCTGCGACATCACGGCCTTTTCCGTCCCCCAGCTGTTCAATGTCCTGTACGGCAACATCTCCCTCAAGGACAACATCCGAATCACCGATATCCGGTTTCCCGACTCCCTGATGAAAATATTCGGCGGACCTCGCTACGGCATCGACGGCCTGCGCCGCCTGAGCGGGGTTTACGGCAGGCCCCTCGCCTGCACCGCCATCAAACCCATGGGGCTCCCCACAGCCGAGCTTGCCCGGATCGCCGGGGCCTTCGCCCTCGGAGGAGCCGATCTGATAAAAGACGATCATGGCATCACCGACCAGTCCTTCCATCCCTTCGAGGAGCGCGTGATCCGATGCCAGGAGGCGGTCGAAGAGGCGAACGCCCGCACCGGCCGAAAGACCCTTTATTTGCCCATGGTTTCCGGGAATTTCGACAACCTGGAGAAGCAGGTGCGATTCGCCGTTCGCCGGGGTGTTCGGGGAATTCTCATGGGGCCGATGCTGGTCGGATTCGACACCATGCGCTACATGGCGAAGGAATACAATCTCATCGTCATGGCCCATCCGGCGCTCACCGGAACGTGTTTCCACGACCGGGAGCACGGCATGACTCCGGCGGTGCTTCTGGGCACCCTGTTTCGCCTGATCGGCGCCGACATCTCCATCTTTCCGAACGCCGGCGGCCGCTTTCATTTTACTGCCAGGGAGTGCGGCGGCATCGCCTCCGCCCTGCGAGCGCCGATGGGAGATCTCGCCCCCGCCTTCCCCTGCCCGGCCGGAGGAATGAGTCTCGAAAGGATCCCGGAGCTGGCGGCCGCCTTCGGGCCGGACAGCGTCTTCCTCATCGGCGGAGACGTGCTGCGCCAGGCCGATATCGAAGAGGGGACCCGGCGCTTCCTTGACGGCATTCGCCGGAGCTTTGCCGAGGAACTCGCAGAACCGGACGACCCCTTCGTTTCCGCCTGCGAATGGCGCGCAGGAGGTGTCCCGGAAAAGACTCCTCGCGACCTGCTGCGCTTTGCCGGTTTCCGCTGGGAGGGGCGCAGCCGCGAGGACTATAAATCCCCGGAAGAATTCGACTTCAGAGGGGTCTCACGACAGGAGCTGACGGGCAGGTTCGGCGAGCAGACCGCCTTCGATCTGCGCTACTTCGAAATCGAGCCGGGCGGTTACTCCAGCCTGGAAAAGCATCTGCACGAGCATGTGATCATCGGCGTGCGCGGACGCGGCGTGCTGGTCAAGGAAATGGAAGAATTCGAGATCAAAATCCACGACGTCGCCTATGTCGGGATTCATCAGAAACACCAGCTCCACAATCGGGGAAGTGAGCCCTTCGGCTTTTTCTGCATCGTCGACCACCTCCGGGACCGGCCGCAGAAGGTCTGAACCGATTTCTCTCCACCGCCCCTTGCCAGCGGCAATCTTGAGTTTAGAATGAAGGAGACAAACTCTCAAACCAGGGGGGAATGGCGATGCCGACTTACGAATATCGATGCGAGCGCTGCCGGGAGGATTTTACGGTTCAAATGGGCATATCCGAGCATGACCGTGGTGAGATCAAGTGCCCGAAGTGCGGAGGAGCCGAGGTGGTTCAGCAATATTCCACCTTCTATGCTAAAACAAGCCGGAAGAGCTGAGAGCAGGCGCGTCACGGGCTGACTCCTCAAAGTCACTCGCGAGACAACCATCTGCTGCGCAACCGGGGAAGCGAACCTTCGGCTTCTCCTGTATCGTCGGCCACCTGCGGGCGCCGTCCGTCCTCCATCCTGTCTTCCGACATCCATTAAAACCTCCTCTGGACACGATTCTTCCATCCTGCTATTGTGAATCCCCACCTGTTTACGTGACAACCCCATAAAAGGAGGCCGTCCGATGAGCCAAGGAGAAGAGTCCCCTCTTTCCTGTTCCAGATGCAGTTCCGTCTGGAAAAAGCAGGGAAAGACCAACTGCTGGAGTGAGCCGGGAAGCGGTCCGGCGCGCCCCGCCTACTGCCCTTCGGAGAAGGAGGCGGAAATCATCGAAGAGTCGTTCCGGCAGTATACCGGCGATAGAGAGGAGGCCAGGCTCGCCCGGGTCGCCGCCGAGGTGGAGGGACTCTGCTATCAGCCGGTCCCCGGATCGGACGCGGTCAATGCCCGCTGGACCCGCGTGGAGGACACCATCGCCCTGGCCCTGCTGATGGGTTGGAAAAAGATCGGCATCGCGACCTGTATCGGCCTTCTGGAGGAATCGGAACGGCTCTCCGAGATTCTCCGGGCCCAGGGGCTGGAGCCCCTTTCCGTCTGCTGCAAGGCCGGAAGCGTCGACAAACTCCAGCTAGGCCTGAAGGAAGAGAACAAGGTGCGGCCGGGGACCTTCGAGCCGGCCTGCAATCCGATCGCCCAGGCCCGGCTGCTCAACCAGGCGGGCGCCGACATGAACGTGATCGTCGGCCTCTGCGTCGGCCATGACATGCTGTTCAACAAGCATTCCGAGGCCCCGGTGACCACCCTGGTGGTCAAGGACCGCGTCACCGGCCACAATCCGGTAGCCGTTCTGTACGGGCAGAACTTCTACTACAAGCGGTTGCAGAAGCAGCCGGTGATCAAACTCACGAAAGAGGATTAGTTCCTGGCTGAAAGCCATTATTTTTCGGAGGGCCGCTGGTTGCAGCGGCCCTCTCTCCGTTCAGGACAAAGAGCTTGACATCGACACCCTTTCCCGAATATTATTCTTAAACAATGGAACAAATCAGAACGATCGACAGCACAGATCTCCAAATCCTGCAAATACTTCAGGAAAAGGCCCGGATTCCCAACGCCGAGGTGGCCCGCCAGGTCGGCATGGCCCCTTCAGCCGTACTGGAGCGCATCCGCAAGCTTGAGGAGCGAGGGATCATCGAGGGATACGAGGTGCGGCTCAATCCCGGACATTTCGGTCAGAGCCTGGCCGCCTTCGTTTTCGTGGACGTGGACCGGGCCGGCAACGGCAGCGTCGCCGGGGAGCTGGCCGCCATTGCGGGAGTGCAGGAGGTTCATCAGATCGCCGGCGAGGACGGTTATCTCGTCAAGGTGCGGGCCTCCGATCCGGAAACGCTCGGCAGACTGCTGCGCGAGAACTTCACCCTGATCAAGGGGGTTCGCGCCACCCGCACCCAGATCGTGCTGTCGACCTTCAAGGAGACGCGTCGCATCGACCTCGATGTGGCGGCATCCGGATAGGCGTCCTGGGCGAATACAAGAGAAATTGACTCGACATTTACATAACCCATTCCATTCAGGAGATCCAACCATGCCCATGTCCCAGTCTTTCCAGGACCGTCTCTTCCCCATCGTGGAAAAGATCGCCGAGCATTACGGCACCCCTTTTCACATCTATGATGAAACAGGCATCCGCGAAACCGGAGCGAACCTCAAAAAGGCCTTTGCCGGTATCGACGGTTTCCGCGAATACTTCGCCGTCAAGGCCCTGCCGAACAAGCGTATCCTGCAGATCATGCAGGAGATGGGCTTCGGCTTCGACTGCAGCTCCATCCCCGAACTGATCATGAGCCGCCAGGTCGGGGGCCGGGGGGAGGACATCATGTTCACCTCCAACAACACCAGCCGGGAGGAGTTCCTTTTTGCAGAGCAGGACGGCGGCTGCATCCTCAACCTCGACGACATCACCCTGATCGACAAGGTGCCGAACTTCCCCGAGCTGGTCTGCTTCCGCTACAATCCGGGACCCAAGCGCACCGGCAACGTGATCATCGGCAACCCTGTCGAAGCCAAGTACGGCGTCACCCATGATCAAGTGGTGGATGCCTATCGCCGGGCCCGGGCGCGCGGTGCCAGCCGCTTCGGCCTGCATACCATGGTTGCCTCCAACGAACTCGACTACACCTACATGGTCGAAACGGCCCGCATGGTGTTGGAGATCGCCGAAATGGTCGAGTCCGAACTCGGCATCCGCTTCGAGTTCGTCAACATCGGCGGCGGATTCGGCATCCCCTACAAGCCGGAGCAAAGCCCCCTCGACCTCGGCGCCATGTCCGGAGAGATCACCGCTCTTTTCGACTCCTTCCGGGAAAGGCATGGATACGCCCCGCGGATGGTCATGGAGAGCGGCCGCTACATCACCGGACCCCACGGCTGTCTGGTAACCACCGCCATCAACCACAAGGACATCTACCGCAAATACATCGGCGTGGACGCCTGCATGTCCTCGCTGATGCGGCCGGCCCTGTACGACGCCTATCATCACATCAGCGTCGTCGGCAAGGAGCACCTGCCAAAGTCCGAGGTCTGCGACGTGGTCGGCTCGCTGTGCGAGAACAACGACAAGTTCGCCGTGCAGCGCGAGCTGCCGCCGATTCAGGAGGGAGATCTTCTGGCCATCCACGACAGCGGCGCCCACGGCCATGCCATGGGATTTCAGTACAACGGGCGCCTGCGTCCCAAGGAGCTGCTGCTGAGCACCGACGGGACCGTGGAGCTGATCCGGCGCGCCGAGACGGTGGAAGACTATTTTGCCACACAGGATTATCGTCAGGATGTTTTTATCCCTGCAGGATAAACCGCAGGACCGAGACGCTTTCGCGTAAAAAAGGGCGCCCTTTCGGGCGCCCTTTTTCTATCGGCTTACCGTCACCCAGGGACGGGGTGGGTTGTTAATGAACCTGCTTCCCTTCTGTCGGCCCCTCGATCTGCACCTTGCGCCCCGTGGAGAGTTTTTTCTCCACAGGCATGCTGATCTTCAGGATGCCGTTGTCAAAGGAGGCATGGATCTGATCGGTGTTCACTCCTTCAGGCAGGGTCAGCCGCCGGATGAAGGAACCGACCTGCGATTCGCGAACCATGTAATCCTCCTCCTTGACTTCCTTGCTTTCCTTGCGTTCGCCCCGAAGAGTGAGGATGTCTCCATCCACGCTCACATCGAGGTCCTCTCTTTTAACACCGGGAATTTCGGCTTCCACACAGAAAGTATTCCCCTTCGAATAGGTGTTGATCGCCGGGCTCATGACGCCCTTCGTCTCCATCGTCTGTCCGAATGTCCTCCGGAAAAGATCATCCATCTCCCGATGCAAAGAACTCAATTCCTTGTTGATACTGCGGAAAGGATCCCAACGGGCTGGCAGCATACCTATTCACCTCCTCGCGTTTCTCACCGTCCCTGAGTGTTCCCTAATTAATTATCCCCCTGAGCAGGGCTGTTGTCAAGGGATCGGCGCTCGGATCAAGCGCCGGTTCTCAGGTTGGAATGTTGCTGGAAGGGACGTCGGAATAACCGTTGCGAGAATCGGCAAAGGGATTGAGCCGGCAAAGATCGGCGGCCCTGAGATGATCCAGAGTGATCCCGTCCCGGTGAACGATCATCACTTCTCCTTTGAGAATCTCCCTTTCGAAACTTGAGCTGACCCTGCCCCGACGGCATTCGATCTGGATCGGGCACTCCGCGATCAGAGGAACCCGGGAGAGATTTCCTTCGATAAGAGTGAAGGAGGTGTCCGGACATCCTGAATATTCCATGAACGATCGTGCGAAGCAGCCTTCTGCAGCCGGCAGGTTGACAGCGAAGATCCCTTCCGGCCCCAGCCTCTCCAAGGGACACTCCCTTCCCTTTAGACCGACCGACAGTACGGGTGAGCCAGTGCAGGTGATCCCTACCCAGGTCGCGGCCGCCACCTGCACCACCCCCGCCGCGGAACGATAGGTGATCAGCGCCGAAGGGACGGAAAGCAGGGTAGTACTGCGGGGGGAAAGCCGTTTACTCATTAAAACCTCCATAAATCTGCTGCTTCAATTTAAACACGATTCCAGCTATTCTCAAGCCAGGGAATCGAATAAATTCTTGACAAATTTTATAGACTTTATTAATACTTGAACAACACAATCTGGAGGACCATATTCCATGAAACTCTCGACCAAAAGCCGCTACGGTTTACGCGCCCTTTTCGACATGGCGTATCATGCGGGAACGCTTCCCGTGCAGATCAAGGACATCTCCCGCCGTCAGGCCATCTCCCCCCGTTACCTGGAGCAGATCTTTCAGGACCTGAAAAAAGCCGGACTTCTCAAGAGTCGGCGAGGGCCCCAGGGAGGTTATTTCCTGACCAAAAAGCCCCATGAGATCACCGTCAAGGATATTGTTGAAGCTGCCGAAGGTGAAATGGCCCTCGTCGACTGTACCAAAAAAGGAAGAGGAGGCAAGGCCAAATGCGAGTTCGACAACCAGTGCGTGACCCAGAAAGTCTGGGCCGAAGCCGGCCAGCGCCTCAACGACTATTTCGCCTCGGTAACGCTGAAGGATCTCTGTGACGAGGGAAAAAATCTCGGCCTGGAAAAAGAGCTGGACCACCGCTTCATGTACTTCATCTGAACCGGCAAGGCGAAAGACTCTGGTCTTAGGGAGATCGCCCTCAGTCCGAAGT
>NZ_KI421421.1:211078-239550 GCF_000472285.1 Desulfuromonas sp. TF | reverse complement strand
ACCGCTTCATGTACTTCATCTGAACCGGCAAGGCGAAAGACTCTGGTCTTAGGGAGATCGCCCTCAGTCCGAAGTCCGACGCCGCTTTACAGGAGCCGCCATGCCAACCGTCATCAGCGACAACCCGCTTGGACAGATCTGCAGAACCCCTCTGGTCCGCCTCACCCGCATGAGTGAACCGCAGTCAGCAGCCGTCTGGGGGAAAGTGGAAGGAACGAACCCCGGAGGCAGCGTAAAAGACCGAATCGCTCTGGCCATGATCGAACGGGCGGAACAGGACGGCTGCATCCGGCCCGGAGATATGATCGTCGAGCCGACCAGCGGCAACACCGGCATCGGGCTTTCGCTGGTCTGCGCCGTTAAAGGGTACCGGCTTATCCTGACCATGCCCGATACCATGAGCTTGGAGCGCCGCCGCCTCCTCGGAGCCTACGGCGCCGAACTCGTTCTGACTCCCGGCAGCCTCGGAATGCGCGGAGCCATCGACAAGGCCGAGGAGATCGCTCAGAGCAAAAAGTGCTTCATGCCCCAGCAGTTCAAGAACCCGGCAAACCCCCGCATCCATGCAGAAACCACCGGCCCGGAGATTATCCAGGCCCTCGACGGCAAGGTGGATGCCTTTGTGGCCGGAGTCGGCACCGGGGGAACCATCACGGGGGTCGGTCACGTGCTCAGAAAGCACAACAACGGTGTCCATATCGTTGCCGTGGAGCCCGCCGATTCGCCGGTTCTCTCCGGCGGCGAACCGGGTCCGCACAAAATCCAGGGAATCGGGGCCGGGTTCATTCCCGACATTCTCGACACTTCGGTCTACCAGGAAATCCTCACGGTCACCAACGATGAGGCCTTGCACACCGCCCGCCGCCTTGCGCGCGAAGAAGGGATCTTTGCCGGGATTTCCTCCGGCGCCAACATCTTCGCCGCCCTGGAAGTGGCCCGGAAACTCGGACCCGGCAAAAACGTGGTAACCATGCTCTGCGACACCGGCGAGCGTTATCTGTCTACCGGCATTTTCGACTGAAATCGCTGCCGCCCTTCATAAACTTTTAGAGGAAGCATGCTGGTGAAAGAGAAGTACGAAAAACTTCAGGACATCCTGCGCTCCATGGAGTCGGCGGTGATCGCCTTCTCCGGCGGAGTCGATTCGACTTTTCTCCTGCGAGTGGCCCGGGACGTGCTCGGGTCCGAGAAAGTCGTCGCCCTGACAGCCACCTCGCCGACCTATCCGCAATACGAATTCGAGGAGAGCTGCCGTCTCGCCGACGAATTCGGCGTGCGCCAAATTGTGGTGGAAAGCAATGAACTCGAAATCCCAGGCTTTTCTCAAAACGACCCCCGGCGCTGCTACTACTGCAAGCAGGAGCTCTTCTCCATCTGCCGCGACAAAGCCCGGGAGCTCGGCTTCGCCGAGATCCTCGACGGTTCCAACCTCGACGACCTCAGGGACTACCGTCCGGGAAGGGAAGCCGCTTGCGAGCTTGCCGTGCGCTCGCCCCTCATGGAGGCGGAGCTGAGCAAGGACGAGATCCGAGCCATCAGCCGGGAGCTGGGCCTGACCACCTGGCACAAGCAGCCCTTCGCCTGCCTGTCCTCACGCTTTCCCTACGGCACCGAGATCACCCCCGAACGGCTGAACCAGGTGGACCGCTGCGAGACCTTCCTCCGCCGGCACAATTTCCGCAACTACCGGGTGCGTTATCACGGCGATACGGCCCGCATTGAAGTGGCGCCCGAGGAAATTCCACGGCTGCTGGATGAATCCCTGCGACTGCAGCTGGTGAAGGAATTCAAGGCCGCCGGCTTCACCTATGTCGCCCTTGACCTGGAAGGTTACCGCACCGGAAGCATGAATGAAATTCAAGCGTGAGGCGTAAGGAGTGAGGCGGGCAAGGCATATTTACTCCTTACCCCTCACGCCTCACGAATTTGACTAATTTGTAATTGGAAGGAGGAAGCATGAACCGCACAGGTGCCCTGCTCGCCGTCTGCTTCTGCGCCGGGCTGCTCGGAGCCCTGGCCAACAGTCTGGCCGCCTGGGCCTGCGGCCATTGGGGAGTCACCGCCATGGCCGGGGTTTCCCTGGCGCCCAAGCTGACCATGGGCTGGCTCTATCCGCGCCTGATCTGGGGAGGGATCTGGGGGCTGGCGTATTTCCTGACCGTCGGCAGCCGCCGCCACCGGCAGCACTGGGTACGCAAAGGGCTGTGGATCAGTTTATTGCCGACCCTCGTCCAGCTCTTCTACATCTTCCCTCATCAGACCCCTTTCGGCTCCATGGGGATGGGGCTCGGTCAACTGACTCCCCTCTTCGTTCTGCTGTTCAATCTCATCTGGGGCTTTTTCACCGGCCTCTTCACCCGGATTCTCTGGGGCCGGGGATGACCGCCGGAACCGGCATTTCCCGTCCCTTCCATCGTCTCTCTGTCACGCTCCTGCTCCTTATTCTCCTGCTGTCGGGCCTCGCCGCCGGCGGCGAGGCCGCGGATCTCCGGGGGAGAGTCGAATGGATTCACGATGGCGACACCATCGAGGTGGCCGGCATCGGACAGGTGCGGCTGATCGGCATAGATACTCCGGAAAGGAAGGATAACGAAAGGGATAGGTTTTTCGTGAAGCTGGGAGGCAACGGCAAGATCCTTCGCCGGATAGCCGAGGAGGCGCTGAAGTTCAACATCCGCCAGGTCAAGGGAAAGGAAGTCAGGCTCGAAGTCGACCACGAGCCGAGAGATACTTACGGCCGCCTGCTCGCTTATGTCACCCTCCCCGACGGGCGCCTGCTCAACCGGGTTCTCCTCGAGAAAGGGTATGCCGTAGTCTACCGCCGCTTTGATTTCCGGCTGAAGGAGGATTTTCTGGAGGCGGAAGCTGGGGCGAGGTTTGGAAAAGTCGGTCTTTGGGCAAGATAGATCAGCCGTCAAGGACTACAGGTCGAGACCGACCGTGTGGGCGGCTTCGGCGATTTCCTTCCAGGTGAGCTCATCGATGTCGATGCCGGCCTCCTGTCGCTGCCGGCGATGGCGCCGCTCGGGGTCTCCGGGAACCATTACGGAAACTCCGGGATCGGCGGGGGCCGTTTCCCGGATGTAGTCAACCAGGGCTTCGATCTCCTGTTCCATGGCGGGCCTTTCGCCGAAGCGGCCCGGATCGAGGAGGATGGTCAGCATATGGTTGACGATCCCCCCGAGTCTCGGATGCTCCGGCTGAATGGTCCCCCCGCCGGTAAGGGCGCCCGCCAGCACTTCGCACAGCAGCCCCAGGCCGTAACCCTTGTGCTCGCCGAAGGGCATGAGGGCTCCCCGGGGTTCGCTGAAGAGCACCGCCGGGTCCTGGGAGGGTTTTCCCTCCGCATCCAGGAGCCCGACGGGAACTTCATTTCCCCGGTTCATGGCCACCCGGACTTTGCCGACGGGAACTTTGCTGGTGGCCATGTCGAGGAGCAGGGGGCCGCTCTTCTCCGAACCCGGCACGGCGATGCAGAGCGGGTTGGTCCCGTACCGCCCGCAGCGGCCGCCGAAGGGAGCCACCAACGGTTCGTGATCGACGACGCTGACGAAGTGCAGGGAAACCAGGCCGGCGGCGATGCTCTGCTCTCCGTAGGCGCCGACCCTTCCGATGTGGAAGGCATTGCGCAGCCCCATCAGCGCCAGCCCTCTTTCCCGGCAGCGACCGATCGTTTCTTCCATCGCCTCCCGGGCCGCCACCTGACCGTACCCTCTTCCCCCGTCGTAAAGAAGCAGGCTTCCGTCATCCCGGACCAGATCCGGCCGGACATTGGGCCGCAACAGTCCCTCCCCGACAAAGCGGACGTAGGCGGGAAGCATTCCCACGCCGTGGCTGTCGTGGCCGCAGAGGTTGGCATCCACCAGGTGTCCTGCGACGATGTCCGCCTCCTGCAGTGCACTGCCGGCGGCCCGCAGGATGTCGGCCGCCACCTGTCGGAGTCTTTCAGAGCTGAAAATCATTGTTTCTCTCTAGAGGATACCGGCTTCCCCGGGCTGATCAAAAATGTCCAGATGCAAGGCGTCCGAAATTCTGAGGAATAAGGCGTACCGAAGGTACGTCGTTGACGAAGGATGAGGGCAACGCAGCAGATGGGCGTTTTTCATCAGCCCCTAAACCAAAAGGTAGCGATGGCGGATCTCTTCGTTCTCCCGCAGTTCATCGATGCTGCCGTGATAGCGGATGCGGCCGTTATCGATGATGTAGGCCCGGTCGCTCAAGCGCAGGGCGACCTTCTGGTTCTGCTCGGCCAGCAGCACCGACAAGCCGGTTTCCCGCAACTCCAGAATCTTCTCCTCGAGCATCTCGACAATGATCGGGGCCAGCCCCTCGGTCGGTTCGTCCAGCAGCAGCAGGTCGGGGTTGGTGATCAGGGCGCGGCCGATGGTGAGCATCTGCTGTTCGCCGCCGCTCAGCACCCCCGCCCGGCGGCCGTCGAGGTCGCGCAGGGGGGGGAAAAAGGCATACACTCGATCCTTGTCCCACCCCTTCTCCACTTGGATTCGCCTTTCCGAGATCTCGAGGTTTTCCCCCACCGTCAGATCGGCGAAGACCCTCCGGTCATCGGGGACGAAGCCGATCCCCTTTCGGCACAGTTGGTAAGGGGCCTTTCCCGTGACGGCGTCTCCCTTGAAGGAGATGCTGCCGTTTCTCGGCGGAGTCAGTCCCATGATGCTTTTCATGGTGGTGCTCTTGCCGGCCCCGTTGCGACCCAGCAGGCAGACGATTTCCCCCCGGCTGACGGTGAGGGAGACATCGAAGAGGATGTGGCTTAAGCCGTAATAGGTATTGATGCCGTTCACTTCAAGCATCAGGCATGCCCTCCCAGGTAAGCATCCCGGACCCGAGGGTTGCGGCGGACATCTTCCGGAAGCCCCTGGACGATGCTGGATCCCAGCTGCATGACCATGATCCGGTCGGCGAAGTTGAAAACCATCTCCATATCGTGTTCGCAGAACAGTATGGTCACGCTGAGCTCTTTCGACATGCGCTTCATCAGAGCGATGGCCGTCGCCGTCTCCTCAACCGACATGCCGGCGGTCGGCTCGTCGAGAATCAGGAGCCGGGGATCGGCGCCGAGGGAGATGGCCATCTCAAGGACCTTCTGGTCGCCATGGGAAAGCAGGCCGCAGACCGAATCGCGCCGATCGCCCAGTCCCATCGCCTCGAGAATCTCTTCCGTCTCCCGTACCGCCAGATTACGGGACGGGGAAAAGAGGTTCATGGTTCGGCGCTGGCGGGCGAGGACGGCGGCCTGGACGTTCTCGAAGACGGTCATGCGGCTGAAGATATTGACGATCTGGAAGGACCGGCTGATTCCCTTGCGGCAGATCCGATGCGGCGGCAGACCACCGATCTCCTCTCCCTGAAAGAGGATACTGCCGCTGTCGGGACGGATCTGGCCGGTGATCAGGTTGAACAGCGTCGTCTTGCCTGCGCCGTTGGGTCCGATGACCGCCACCACCTCCCCCTTGTCCACCGAGAGGTTGGCGTCCTTGACGGCCTGGAAGCCGTCAAACGATTTTCTTAGAGACGCGATCTGTAGCAAACGTTTTCTCCTGAGCCTGATTCAGGCCGGGTTTGGGCCGGAAGAGATCGTGGAAAAATCCCAGCACCCCTTTTGGCAGGAAGAGGATCAGGAACATCATCAGCAGGCCGAGAACCATCGTCCAGTAATCGGTGTAGATGCCGACGAAGGTCCGTAGAATGACGATGATCGCCGCTCCGAGCATCGGTCCCAGGAAGGTGAACCAGCCTCCCAGGAGGCACATGATGAGAATTTCAAGGGACAGCGACCAGAACAGGAGTTCCGGGAAGACGCTCCCCTCCAGGACGAGAAAAAGAGCGCCGGCGATCCCTGCAAAAAAAGCGGCGATCACCATGGCGACGGTCTGGTGGCGGGCGACGTTGACCCCGATGGCACGGCAGCGATCCGGATTGTCCCGGATGGCCTGAAGGATGCGGCCGAAAGGGGAATTGACGACGATAAACATCAGCAGCAGGCATACGGCCGCAACCGCGAGGATGAAGTAGTAGGAGGGAGTCGTCCCGGTGATGGCGGCGGGCACGGGGACGCCGTGGATCCCGTCATCCCCGCCGGTGAAGGAATACCAGCGGTAGACGACGGCCCAGACCAGAGAGCCGAGAGCGATCTGCAGCATTCCGAAGTGCAGCTTGCTCAGCCGCGTGCAGATCAGTCCCATCAGCAACCCGAGGAGGGCGGCGGCCAGGGGAGCGGCTGGGAAAGCAAGCCAGGCCGGCAGGCCGGTCCGGGTCAGGATCAGGGCCGTCGCGTAAGCCCCGGTCCCATAGAAGACGGCGTGATGGAACTGGTACATACCGCCGTAACCGAGCACCAGGTTGAGGCTGGTGGCCGCCAGGCCGGTCACCAGGATCAGGGAGCCGAGATAGATATAGAATCGCGGTGCCGCCTGGGGCAGGAAAATCAGTCCGAGAAGAAGCAGCGCCACCAGGAGAAGAGCTTTTTTGCCGAAGAGTCCCAGAATCATCGGCGCCCCCTACCAGACCGACTTCAGCAGCCCCTGGGGGCGAAAGAGCAGGACGAAAATCACGGCGACGTAGGGAAAGACGATGGCGAACTGCGGGGCCAGCAGGATGCCGATGGCATCGGTGAGGCCGAAGATCAGGGCTCCGAGAAGCGCGCCCCAGACATTGCCGAGCCCGCCGATGATCACGATGAGGAAGATCTCGATGATGATCGACTGATCCATCCCCTGGGTGATGTTCTGGGTGGGGGCCACCAGGGCGCCGCCAATGCCGGCCAGGTAGCAGCCCAGCACGAAGACGGCCGAATAGATGAGATTGACGTTGATCCCCACCGCTCCCACCATCTCGCGGTCGACGGCGGCCGCCCGGGAAATCTTCCCAAGCTTCGTGCGGCGGGTGAAAAACCACAATCCGAAGGCGAAGAGCGGCCCCAGGCACAGCAGGAACAGGTTGTAGCGGGGGAAGGGCGTCCCCAGCAGGGAGAAGGATCCCTGAAAGACTTCGGGAACACTCAATGAGCGGTAGTCAGAGCCCCATATCATCTTCACCAGATCGCCGAAGACCAGCGCGAAGGAGAAAGTGAAGAGCAGGAGCATCATGTGGTCCCTCTGGTACAAGAAGCGGAAGAGCCCCCGCTCCATGGCCAGACCGATCAGCGCCACCGCCAGGGGGGCCAGAAGCAGGGCGAGCCAGAAACCGGCACTGCTCTGGCCGAAATAAACGGCGACGGTGTAGGTGGTGAAGGCCCCGATCATGTAGAGGGAGCCGTGCGCCAGGTTCGGTATGCGCAGCACTCCCAGAATCAGGGTCAGGCCCGAGGCGACGATAAAGAGAATGGTGGCCTTGCTGAGACCCACCAGAACCTGGATGCAAAAGACCGAAAGGGTAAGACTGCTCAAGAATTCCACCTCAAGGGGGTAAGGTTATTCAGGAGCCGGCTCCGACGAATTCTGCCGAAGGCGCGGGGCAAGAATAACGGGGCTGCCGTGGTCGCGGCAGCCCCGCCGGTAAACCCTGAACTACTTGGCGCGCGATTTTTTGATCTCTTCAGCGGAAGGCATCAGCTCCGCGGCGGGAATGACGACGATGTCCGTGGCCGTGAGAGTTTCCTCTCCGGGCGCCTTTTTGGTCACGCCCATGAACATGGGGAGCATCACCTGATGGTCCTCGGCCCGGACGGTGACTTCGCCGATGGGAGAATCCACGCTCAGCCCTTCGAGAGCATCGATGAACTTCTCGGTATCGACCTTCCCGGCCTTCTGGTAAGCCTTGGTGATGAACTGGGCGGTGATGTAGCCGTAAAGGGCGCCCGCCGCCGGAGTCCGGCCGTAGGCCTGTTCGAATTCGGCGACAAAGGCCCGGTTGGCCTCGGTATCCGGGTAGTGGCTGTGGTAGTTGGCGGTGCCGATGACCCCTTCGGGAGCGTCGGTGCCGAGAGGCTTGAGGGTCGAGAGCTCAGTGGCGGTGTGCATGTAAAAGGGGACCTGCTTATTGAAACCGGTCGCCTGGGCGGTCTTCAGAAAAGGGACGCAGCCGCGGCCGCCGGTAGCGACGATCACCGCATCAGGCTTCTCCGCCAGCATGGCGGTGATGTACGGAGTGAAATCGGGCTCGCCCACCTTCCACCAGGACTGGCCGAGGAGCTGGACCTCGGGCTTGAGCAGTTTGAGATGATTCCAGACCCCCTCGGCGATGGCGTGGCCGTACTCGTAGTCGTCACCGGCGATCCAGTATCGGGTGTAGGGAAGCTTGGCCAGGCCGACCGCCGCCGCCTTGCCGATCATGGCGGTATTCTCATTCATGGAAAAGGTGTAGCGGTTCCCCTTTTCCCCGGTGATCTTGTCGCTTTTGGCGAAGGTCGCCAGGAAGGGAATCTTTTCCGTTTTCGCCAGATCGGCCACGGCCAGGGCCAGGGCGCTGTTGATCGTCCCCATGAGGATATCGACGTCCTCCCGCATCACGAGTTCCTTGGCGGCGGCGAGGCCGATGTCCACCTTGAACTTGCTGTCGCGGGTGACGAATTCGATCTCCCGTCCCAGCACTCCCCCCTGGGCGTTGATCTTCTTGACCGCCAGAGCGAAGGCGTCCCGGACATCGTTGGTGTAGGTGCTGGGCGGTCCGGAGTAGCAGTCAACGATGCCGACCTTGATCTTTTTGGCGGCCTGGGCATCGGGGACCGCGAGCAGGACGCACGCGGCTAGAACCGCAAAGGCAAGGGTTCCGACGAGAGTCTTCATGGAATAGGGCCTCCTGTAAGAAGTGTTTTGCGCCTGAAATCATTCCGGGGATAATGATAAAGCTTTGTTATGTCGTTTTCAATGACAATTTGACCTGAATCCGCGAGTTTACATTCCGCCTCGCGGGGGCTCCCCAGCCGAACCCTGCGGGGCCAAAAAAAAGCCGGGCTCAAGGCCCGGCATTTCAGGTTAGACTCAGGAGGCGAGTCCAGTAGTTTTCGATTTCAGGGATGTTTCATGTTGTTTCTAGAAGAAGTACATGGCCGAGAACTGGAAGCGGTCGCCTTCCGGCTCCTCGCTCGAGCCGATGTAGTGGGTTTCGAGATGCATCCACTCGGCCCCGAAACGGACGTTGGCGAAATCGTAGGTGGTGTTGATCCAGTAGGCGTCGTTGTAGCTGCGGACCGTACCAGGAGGGTCGCCAGCGGTACCGAACGGTCCACCCGCCGCGACAATAGTGCCGGTCGCGAGTGCGTCGCGGTAGTCGCTGGTGTCCGAAATCCCCCTGCGGCCGTAGCCGGCGGTGATGCCGAGCGGCTGGGTCGGGTAGTAGATAAGCTGGCCGACGGCGCCGTAGCCTTCGGCGGCGTCCACGCTGCCCCCTGCATCCTGCAGGAAGCTGTACTGGGTGGCCTGCACATGGGTCAGACCTTCGGCCATGTAGGCCTGCGCCTGGAAGGACAGGGTCCCGGCGCGGCTCTTGCCGTCGCTGGACTTCAGGATGGGCACATGGGTGTGGATGCCGACGCCCCAGGAGTCGAAGTCGTCGTCAGAAAGACCCGCAGCGGGCGGGGTGGCACCCGGAGCGAGACCACCTGAGCCTTGGCCGGCGTTCGCCGGAGAAGTGTCGGACTCACCCCAGAGGCCGAAGACGCCGACCATGAAGGGCTGCATCGGGAGACCCCAGTAACCGGGGGAGACGCCGAGGGCCTTGCTGTTGAAGTTGATCTGCCCGGCGGCATTGACCGGACCCTCTTCGTCGTCCTGCTGGGGATCCTGCAGGCCGGCGATGATCTGCAGCCAGTTGTTCTCGTTGAAGTTGATCTTATGGGTCACACGGGCCTGGGCAACGCGGGGGTTGTTCGGTCCGCCGATGTTGGCGCCGGTGCCGAAGTCGAGGGTCGATGCCGCAAAGGGGCCGAAGATATCCCACCACTGGCCGAACAACACCTGGGTGTTCCCCCAGTCCAGGGTGAAGTTCGCATGCCTCATCCGCAGATTCCCCCGCTCGTTGACTCCGGCGGGACCGTAAAAGTCCCCTTCGACAAACGCCCTGGTCTTGGCGCCGAAGGCCTCCGGGCCGGTCACCGTCAAATTAAGGCGGGTCTGGCGGGCGGTGAACTGGGATTGATCCTCGTTCTCATTGGCCGGGGTGACCGTGGACAAAGTTGCAAATTGCGGTATGGCCGTGGTGAAATCCTGATGGATATAATCCAACTTCACGTAACCGCCGATCGTAGCATCGAACTTGGTCGATATCGTACCGGCGATGGCGTTCCCTCCAAACAATACACCAACCAAACAAGCGACTGACAACAACAACGTTTTTTTCATGATCGACTACCTCCGATATAGAGTTAACCTCAGGAACATCGCAGCTTCTGCCCGATTTCATGCAAAAATACACAATACCTCTGGAATCCACCTCCTTTCATATGCATTTGATTGTGCGGGAGCAGGTGCCCACTGGGCACGGTGCCGTCAAGCAAAAGGAAATTTCAAATTATTTTGTGTTGGGGGGCATGCTCAAAGCTAAGAATCGATCAAAAATCAACCAAAAAAATTCATGTATGAAATCTCGGTATTAAATTCTGTTCGATTTTATAGAACATTGTTTGTTTATGTCAAGACATTTCGATGGGAATTTACATCTTTGATGGAAAAAAATAAATCTCATAAGATGCCGGTTTTGCGGTTCAAAGCTTCACCTTGTTGTGTGAGCAGCCGGATTCCAGACCTTCAATCCCCGCACACGAAGATTATTCTGTCAGGATGCCGGTCCACTCCGAAAGGATTTTGATTATGGCGAGGTGAAGCTCTTTTGCTCGTAACGGTGTTATAAAAATAACAAAGGCAAATGCCTCACATATACGGCGGGTTAAAGCTATCATGAAAATTCGTATACCTCAACCACTTTTTTGTTAGGAAGGGCATAAAACATTATTTGCAAGGAATTTTTCCCCAAAGAATCGCGCGGCAAGCAAGAGTTCGAGCTTGGCAAGCGCCTGGATTGAAAGATGAAATGTGCTCTATCATCAGGCAGAAGACGCGGACGCGCCGATGGATTCGCGCAACGCCTTCCCTGCACCAGCAGAAAAAAACATGTACGGTCCTGAGTGGAAGAAGTTTTCCTGTCCGCTTTGCCGCGAAGAATGTGATGATAAAAGCCCCCGGGTAAATGGATTCGAGGGTAGCATGGCATGCAAGAAAGAATATGGTAGAATCTCCGTTTGTCAACTCAGACCCCAAAGCTTTCCAATGGAATCTTCGTTTGCCAATCCATCCCAAATGGCCTCCCTGGAGAATCACCGTTTGCAAGGATCCGAGCCTCCTCACCCGCGAACTGATATCTATTTCCATATCCAGACAGAGTCAGAACATGGTGCACCTGCAAATGAATCTACCGGGTTGAAAACCCCGGTCCCGAATTAATCGGCATATGCGTACCATAAAACCCTTGACAATATAGAACATGGTTATATATGTTACCAGTCAAGATCTTATGTTTAATAGGAAAGATGCACCGAAGAGGATCACAAACAAACAAACAAACACTGTTCTATTAATTAGTTGTTAATTGAACTTTCATAATGAAACGGCTATCATATTACACATTTCTAATATCT
This sequence comes from Desulfuromonas sp. TF, assembly GCF_000472285.1. NCBI lineage: Bacteria > Pseudomonadati > Thermodesulfobacteriota > Desulfuromonadia > Desulfuromonadales > Desulfuromonadaceae > Desulfuromonas > Desulfuromonas sp. TF. Next base: position 227,960 of record NZ_KI421421.1, on the reverse strand, counting down.
CTGTATACTTAAAAGTTTCTAGACTCGCCTCCTGAGTCTAATTTGCAATGCCGGGCCAAGCCCGGCATTTTTTTTAAAGAGCGTTTCGCAAACATAAAGAAAGGCGGCAATCATGCATACATGACGGCCGCCTTCTGTGTGTGCTTTATGCAATCAAGATTTTAGTGGAAGGCCGAGGGCTAAATGGCCTTACTTAGATTTCCGGGCCGATAGATCTTCAACAGAGCCTCCGCCATCTCCGCGGGGCTGGCGGCGACACTGATGCCGCACTCCTCCAGGACCTTCACCTTCTCCTCTGCCGTTCCCTTTCCACCGGAGATGATCGCGCCGGCATGCCCCATGCGCTTGCCGGGAGGGGCGGTACGCCCGGCGATGAAGCCCGCAACCGGCTTGCTCATGTTCTCCTTGACGAAGCGTGCCGCTTCCTCTTCGGCGCTGCCTCCAATCTCGCCGATCATGATCACCGCCTCGGTGTCCGGATCCTCCTCGAACAGGGACAGCACATCGATGAAGTTCGTGCCGTTAACCGGGTCGCCGCCGATGCCGACGCAGGTCGACTGGCCGATGTCCCGGGTGGTGAGCTGCCAGACCGCCTCATAGGTCAGGGTGCCGCTGCGCGAGACGATCCCGACTTTCCCCGGTTTGTGGATGTAGCCGGGCATGATGCCGATCTTGCACTGCCCAGGAGTGATCACGCCGGGGCAGTTAGGGCCGACCAGGCGGCTCTTTTTGCCAGCCATGTAGGCCTTGACCTTGACCATGTCGAGAACCGGTATCCCCTCGGTGATGCAACAGATCAGCTCGATGCCGGCGTCGACCGCCTCCATGATGGCGTCGGCGGCGAAAGGGGGCGGCACGTAGATGACCGAGGCGGTTGCGCCGGTCTCCTGGACGGCGTCCTCGACGGTGTCGAAGACGGGAAATCCGTCGATGCTGGTCCCCCCCTTGCCGGGGGTCACGCCGCCGACCATCTGCGTGCCGTAGTCGCGGGCTCCCTGGGCGTGAAACAGTCCAGTGGCGCCGGTGATCCCCTGGGTGATGACTTTCGTATTCTTATCGACCAAGATGCTCATTGATTTCTCCTTATTCAAGCCCCAAGCTGCAAGCTGCAAACTTCGGGATTCTTCTGGATTTAGATTACATGCCTCGCCTTAAAGCTTGCAGCTTATCGCTTGAAGCTGGTAGCTTGCGGCCGTCAGGCCGCAGCAACAGCCTTGACGATTTTTTGCGCCGCGTCGGCCATGCCGTCGGCGGCGACGATGTTGAGGCCGCTCTCCGCCAGCATCTTCTTCCCCTTCTCGACGTTGGTCCCCTCCAGGCGCACCACCAGCGGCACTTCGAGGCCGACCTGCTTGGCCGCTTCGATGACGCCCGTAGCGATGACATCGCACTTCATGATGCCGCCGAAGATGTTGACCAGAATCCCTTTGACCTTCGCGTCGGAGAGAATGATCTTGAAGGCTTCGGTAACTCGCTCGATGGTTGCTCCGCCACCGACGTCGAGGAAGTTGGCCGGCTCGCCGCCGCTGTGCTTGATGATGTCCATGGTCGCCATGGCCAGTCCGGCGCCGTTGACCAGACAGCCGATGTTGCCGTCGAGGGAGATGTAGGAAAGGTCGTACTGGGAGGCTTCGATCTCGTTGTGATCCTCTTCGTCGTAGTCCCTCAGGTCGCGGATTTTACTGTGCCGGAAAAGGGCGTTGTCGTCGAAGCCGAACTTGGCGTCCAGAGCCATCAGGTCCCCTGCGCCGGTCACCACCAGGGGGTTGATCTCGAGCAGCGCGCAGTCCGTTCCGACGAAAGCTTCATAGAGCCCCGTGAGGAGCTTGACCGCCTGTCCCACCTGCTTGCCTTCGAGGCCGAGCTTGAAGGCGAGCTTTCGGCACTGGAAAGCGGTGAGGCCGGTCAGCGGATCGATCGGCTCCATGAGGATCTTCTCCGGAGTTTTTTCCGCGACCTCCTCGATGTCCATCCCCCCTTCGGTGGAGGCCATCAGGGTCACCTTGGAGGTGGCCCGGTCGACCAGGAGGCTGACGTAGAGCTCATTGGCGATGTTGCACCCCTTCTCCACCAGTACGCGCTTGACCACCTTGCCTTCCGGGCCGGTCTGGTGGGTGACCAGAGTCATGCCGATCATCTCCCGGGCGACATCCCTTACTTCCCTGGGTGTCTTGACAACCTTGACGCCGCCGCCCTTGCCGCGGCCGCCGGCATGGATCTGCGCCTTGATCACCCAGGGACCGTCACCTAGCCGCTTGGCGATGTCCCTGGCGCTGGCGCTGTTATAGCAGACGTTCCCGTCGGGTACGGCGACCCCGTACTCCCGCAAAATCTCTTTGGCCTGGTACTCGTGGATGTTCATTTCCGCTCCTGTCGCTACATATAGGTTACATTGATGTCCGAGCCGTGTTCCGGGCCGGGACGAGTGCCCGATTCCTTCAAAAACTGGACACTTAGCGTGCTTTGAGCTTTTCAGTCAGCGCCGGCACCAGTTGCTTGACATCGGCCACCGCCAGCACGTCGGCCACTTCGCCGATGGGAGCGTCCTTGTCGGTGTTGATGGCGATCACGAATTCCGACTTCTTCATTCCGGCCAGGTGCTGAATGGCGCCGGAGACGCCGCAGGCGACGTACAGCTTCGGCGAAACGGTCTGGCCGGTACTGCCTACCTGACGGTTGTGGTCGGCCCATCCGGCATCGACCACCGGCCGGCTGGCTCCGTACTCGCCGCCAAGCGCCTGGGCCAGCTGGGCGATCATCTCCAGGTTCTCGGGTTTGCCGATCCCCCGTCCCGCAGTGACGATGATGTCGGCCTTGGTCAGATCGACCGTGGTTTTCTCCGCGGCCTCGTAGCCTGCGAACTCCAGCCCGCCGGCCGCATCGGCATCGACCTTTTCCACGACGGGAGTCCCGGCTGGCTCATCAGGCAGGCCGAAGGCGCCGGCCTGGAGAGTGACGACGGTCGTCGCCGTCTTCGGCTTCACCTGACGCCGCAGCTTGGCATTGCAGACGGGCACGACAAGCGAGCCGCCGGCCACGCCGACGACCTCGGAAACCTGGGCCGCCTTGAGTGCCAGCGCCACCCGCGGAGCGAGATCCCAGCCGTAGGAGGAGTGGGACAGGACGACATAGTCGGGTTTTTCTTTTTCGATGACTTCGAGCAGCAGTTGCTTGTGCGCCCCGGGATTGAACTCACCGTGCTTCGCGGCGTCGGCCAGGTACACGGTGCCGTCGTATCGGGGCAGACTCTGTTCGCTGCCCACAAGGAACATCGATGCCTCGGCGCCGAGTTCCCGGGCAAAGGCGACCAGTTCATACGTTGAATCGAGCAGCTTTCCTTCTCTATATTCGCCAACCAGCAGTGCTTTCATCGTTACCTCCCTAGGCCAGTACGCCGGTTTTTTCTTTCAGAATTTTAATCAACTGATCAGCCAGGTCGCCGACATCTCCTTCGAGGATCAGACCGCCCCCCTTCTTTTCGGGGAAGTAGATCTTCTCGGTCGTAAGGAGTTCCTCCACCTTGAGCAGCTCTCCGACCTCAACACTGAGGAGTTCCTTCTTCTTGGCCTTCATGATGTTGGGCAGGGTCGGGTAACGGGGAGTATTGAGGCCGAGCTGACAGGTGACCAACGCCGGAGTCCGTGCCTTGACGATCGCCTTGAGGCCGCCTTCGAGCTCACGCTTGGCGGTGATGGCCCCCTCGTCGAAGGAGAAGTCGACCACCGTGGTGACCGCGGGCAGCCCGAGCATCTCGGCCACCAACACGCCCACCTGGGCGGAGCCGCGGTCCTGGGACTGCATACCGGTGAAGATCACGTCGAATCCCTTGTCCTTGGCAAATTCGGCGATAATGGAGGCGATCTCGAAGGAATCCTTACGGTGGCTTTCATCATCCTTGACGTGCACGCCCCGGTCGCACCCCATGGCCAGCGCCTTCTTCATCATCTCCTTGACACGGTCGGGGCCGATGGAGAGCACCGTGATATCCGGCGAGCCGCCGTGCTGCTCCTTGAGCTGCACCACCTGCTCCACGGCGTACTCGTCGTACTCGTTCATCCGCCAGGCCAGGTCGCTTTCGGCGTACCACGTGCCGGCGCTGTCCACCTTGAACCTCGATTCCATGTCCGGAACCTGCTTGATGCAAACCAGTAATTTCATCATCTACCTCCAAGGAAGAAATGGGTTTTTGCTTTCCGTAAAAAAACCACCACGAAGGCCCGAAAAGATCAGCGAAGGAAGAGAGAGAGCTTCGCCTTGAGAGAGGAGGCCTGTCCGGACCTCCGTGGTGGAGGCAAAACCATTTATCGCTACAGCCGCTCGGCGAGGATCTCCGCGATGTCTCGGGGCGCCAGATCCCCTTCGAGCCCGGCCCCCTTCACTCCGTCCTCGAACATGGTCAGACAGAAAGGACAGTTGGAGACCAGAGTCGGGGCCTTTGTCTCCGCGGCCATGCCCACCCGCTTGACGCTGATGCGGCTGCCCAGATTCTCCTCGGCCAGGATACGTCCGCCGCCCGCGCCGCAGCAGAAGCTCTCGGCTCTGCTTTTGTCCATCTCCTCTATCCTGCCGCCGGCTGCCTGAATCAGCGTGCGCGGCGCTTCGTAGATGTCGTTGTAGCGGCCCATATAACAGGAATCGTGGTAGGTGCAGTCGAAGGTCTCGGCTTTCACCTTGAGCTGCCCCTGGCCGAGCAGACGGTCAAGGAAGACGGTATAATGTTCGACCTCAATATCGAAGCCGAGATCGCGATAGTCCTTGGCAAGAGTATTGAAGCAGTGAGGGCAGGTGGTGACCACCTTCTTCACCCCGTACCCCTTGATCAGCTCGATGTTCTCGGCGGCCAGGGTCTGGTAGAGGTACTCGTTGCCGAGCTTGCGCGCCGGATCCCCGCAGCACTTCTCCTCCTTGCCGAGAATGCCGACCTTGACGCCGGCGGCGGAGCAGAGTTTTATGAAACTTTTGGCCACCGCCTGGTTGCGCTTGTCGAAAGAGGCATAGCAGCCGACGAAGTAGAGAACATCCACCTCGGCGTCCTCTGCCAAGGTTACCACCGGCAGATCCTTCGTCCAGTCGCCGCGGGTGGCGTAGCCGATCCCCAGGGGATTGCCGTTGACTTCCAGCTGATCGACCGCGGTCATCACCTCTTCGCCGGGAAACTCCCCTTCCATAAGCACCAGATTGCGGCGCATATCGATGATCTTGTTCACGTGTTCGATGGATGCCGGGCAGATTTCCTGGCAGGCGCGGCAGGTCGTACAGGCCCAGAGGGCGTCCCTGGTGCACGTATCGACCAGGTTCGCCTCGGGCTGGTCGAAAGAGACCTCGCCGATCTGCTGGACGATCTTCATCGGTGAGAGCGGCTTGTCGGTGGCCCAGGCCGGGCAGCGGTCCTGGCAGCGTTTGCACTTCATGCAGGCGTCGCTGTCGAAGATGTCTTTCCAGGTGAGGTCCGTCACCTTGCTGACGCCGAAGCTTTCGGCTTCTTCATCCTCGAGATCGATCGTGGTCATCGCTCCTTTCGGACCGAGGGGCGCCAGCAGGTAGTTGACGGGGGTGGTGAAGAGATGACGAAGCTTCGTGAAAGGGATGGCGATGATAAAACTGATCGTCAGGGCGAGATGGAACCACCAGGTGCCGGTATGCAGACTGCGCAGAGCATCGTCACCCATGCCGGCCATGGCCTTGGCAAAGACCAGACCGACCGGCGACCAGGCCGCAAGCGGAGTACCCAGTTCAGTGACCGCCATGCGCGCGCCTTCGAGAACAAACCCGGTGAGAAGGATGACAAAGAGCAGGCCGTGCATGATGGCGTCGTCGCGATTGGTCTCCAGACCTTTCGGGCGCACCAGGTAACGGCGAACGAAGAGGCCGGCGAGCATGACCAGGGCGACGAGGCCGGCCACATCGAGGGTGACGGAGAAGAGCTTGTAGAAATTCCCCTTGAGGAACTTCACGCCGAAGAGCGGATCGGTGAAGTCGGCCTGCAGGGCAATCAGACAGGTGCCGATGAACAGCAGGAGAAACCCCCAGAAGAATAGGCTGTGAAGGCTGCCGGGGCCCTTGACCCGCAGCACCCTGAGCTGCCCCAGGGCGTTCTTTAAAAAATAGGGGATACGCTCCCCGAGATTGTCGAGGCGATTCAGGGGCTGACCCTGCCGGTAGACCTGGATACGTTTCCAGAAGGCCCAGCCCAGCACGCCGAAAGCCGCGAAGGCCAGCAGATACATGGGGATGAGCACCCCGGCGCTATGGCCTATGTTCCAGTAGATCTCTCTTGTATATTCCATATATCACCTCTGGGCGTATCTTTTTACAACTCGATCGCTCCGTCACTTGTTTTTGAAATCAGGCTTTCTCTTGTCCAGAAAGGCCGCCATCCCCTCCTTCTGATCGTCGGTGGCGAAAAGGGTGGCAAAGAGGGTGCTTTCGTAGCGAAAGCCGTCCTCCTTGCTCATGTTCAGGCCGCTGACCAGGGCGTCCTTTGCCGCAGCCACCCCGAGCGATCCATTGGCCGCGATCTGCCGGGCGGTTTTCTCGGCACTGTCGAGAAGCTCGGCGGCCGGAAGAACGTCGTTGACCAATCCCCACTCATGGGCTTTTCCGGCGTCGATCATCCGGCCGGAATAGACCAGTTCGCTCGCCCGCTTGGGGCCGATCAGGCGGGAGAGGTTCTGCGTGCCTCCGAATCCCGGCATGATCCCCAAGGTGACCTCGGGGAAACCGAACCGGGCCTTTTCCGAGGCGTAGATGAAGTCGCAGGCCAGGGCCAGCTCAAGCCCTCCGCCAAGGGCGAAACCGTTGACGGCGGCGATGACCGGCTTTCTCATGCGCTCGATGGTCAGAAGAACCTGCTGTCCCTCTCGGGCAAACCCCAGGGCCGCGGAAGGCGTCATGTTCGCCATCGCGGCGATGTCGGCTCCCGCAACAAAAGCCTTTTCTCCCGCCCCGGTCAGCACCACCACCTGTACCCCGGAATCTTCCTCCAGGGCAGCAAGAGCGCTCCGCAGCTCCTTCAGCACCTCTTCATTCAGGGCGTTCAGGACCTTTGGCCGATTGACGGTCAGCAGGGCGACGCCGTCCTTGTTTTCCACCAGAAGATGGTTCATTTTCCCCTCCTCACTCGTAGCGATAGAAGCCATGCCCTGTTTTTCTGCCGAGGCGGCCGGCTTCGACCATCTTCACCAGCAGCGGGCAGGGGCGGTACTTGGGATCCTTGAATCCGCCGTAGAGCACCTCCATGATCGCCAGACAGGTGTCCAGTCCGATGAAATCGGCCAGGGTCAGCGGTCCCATCGGCTGGTTGGTTCCGAGCTTCATTCCTTTGTCGATATCCTCCGCGGAGGCGACCCCTTCAAAAAGGGCGAAGGCGGCCTCGTTGATCATGGGGATGAGGATGCGGTTGACGATGAAGCCGGGGTAGTCGGCCGATACCGCCATTTCCTTCCCAAGTTTCTCCACAAGACCGGCCGTTGCCCGGAAGGTCTCGTCGCTGGTGGATAGCCCGCGGATCACCTCGACCAGCTTCATGACCGGCACCGGGTTCATGAAGTGCATGCCGATGACCTTTTCGGGTCTCTTCGTCACCGCGGCGATGCGTGTAATGGGGATGGAGGAAGTGTTGGAGGCGAGGATCGCTCCCTCCTTGACGATTCCGTCAAGCTTGCGGAAGATGTCGAGCTTGAGCTCCTCGCGCTCGGTCACGGCCTCGATGGCGATATCGCAGCCGGAGAGGTCCTCCATCTGCTGTGTAGAGCGGATGCGCCCGAGAATACCGGGGATGGCCGCCGCGTCGACGGCCCCCTTCTCGGCCTGGCGGCCGAGGTTCTTCTCGATCCCTTTCAAGCTTTTCTCCAGTTGGGCCGGGGCGATGTCGAAGAGCACCACCTCGTAGCCCGCCTGGGCGAAGACATGGGCGATGCCGCCCCCCATCTGACCGGCGCCGAGTACGCCAACGTGCTTGATCATCGATTCCTCCCTGGTGCAAAAGATGTAATTTCTTACCGCCCGTTCGCTTACGCTCACTCAAGGCGCAAAGCCCGCAAAGGAACCACAACGAGAAAGTTTTTCTTTGCGCCCTTTGCGCCTTTGCGGTGAACAGACTTTTAAACCCGTTCGAAGATGGCCGCGACCGCCTCGCCGCCGCCGATGCACAGGGTGGCCAGGCCGTAGCGGGCCCGGCGTTTCTGCATTTCCCGCACCAGAGTGGCGGTCAGGCGGGCGCCGCTGACCCCCAGAGGATGACCGATGGCGACGGCGCCGCCGTTGACATTGACCTTCGCCGGATCGATCCCCAGCTGCTTGATGGCGAGCAGGGTCACGGCTGCAAAGGCCTCGTTGATCTCGAAGAGGTCGATGTCGCCGATCTTGAGCCCCGCCTTGGCACAGGCTTTCTCGATGGCCCCCACGGGCGCCTCGGTGAACTGGTCCGGGTGCAGGCTGTTGCTGGCATAGGAAACCAGGCGGGCCTTGGGCTTGAGGCCGTATTTTCCCACCGCCTCGGCGCTGGCGAGCAGGGTGAGAGCCGCCCCGTCGTTGATGGTCGAAGCGTTGCCGGCGGTGATGGTTCCGTCCTTTTTAAAGGCTGCACGCAGGCCGGTGATCTTGTCGAAGTCGACTTTGAAAGGTTCCTCGTCCCTGTCGACGATCGTCTCACCCTTGCGGGACTTTTTCACCACCGGGACGATCTCTTCGGCGAAGATGCCGTTCTCCACGGCCGCCTGGGCCTTGCGATACGATTCAAGGGCGAAGGTGTCCTGCTCTTCCCGGGTCAGACCATGCTTCTCGGCGGTGGCTTCGGCGATGACCCCCATGTGGTTCTTGCTGTAGGGATCCTGCAGTCCGTCGTGAATCATGAGGTCCAGCAGTTCGCCGCTGCCCATCCGGTAGCCGTAGCGCCCCTGCTTCAGACAATAGGGAGCCCCGGACATGTTTTCCATCCCTCCGGCAATCACGATCTCGGCATCGCCCAGGCGGATGGAGCCGGCGCCGAGCATGAGAGCCTTGAGCCCGCTGCCGCAGACCTTGTTGATGGTCATGGCGGGAACGGAATCGGGCAATCCGGCGTAACGCAGAGCCTGACGGGCCGGTGCCTGGCCGGAGCCGCCGGAGAGGACCTGGCCGACGATCACTTCGTCGACGGCATCGGCCGGAAGGCCGGTCCGCTCGAGGAGCCCCTGGATGACGGCAGCCGCCAGATGAGGCGCCTCCACATCGGCAAGCGCTCCGCCGAAGGACCCCTGGGGGGTACGCAAGGATTCAACCAAATAGACTTCTTTCATAGTTCCTCTCTCCCTAACTCTCGCTTGACCTGCCTGAGTAGCTTCCCTGGCCTTGTTTCAAGTATAATGGTACCTAAATACTTATTTTTCGTCAAGGATTTATCTTGATCTTGTTCGATGAGAGCCGCCGACATTCGATCGGCGGCTCTCATTTGCCTTAATCCCGGCCTCCGGGCATCAGACTTTCGATCAGATCCTCAGTCCAGGGAACCCCTTTGGCCAACCCCTGACGCAGCTTGACGAAATCGATTTCGCGGCCGGTCTCCTTGGTCCCTTCGTTGAAGGCGCGGAAGCCGGTGCGGGCCTCGTTCATCATGTTGAGTGCCAGCCAGGCCCTGGAATTCTCCTTGTTGCGGTTCCAGGCCTCCAGCTTGGGCTTGCGCAGCTCCTCGAGGCTCTTGGTCATGCATTCGGGGAACGTCTCGAGCAGCTTGGCGCAGAGCTCCTCGACTTTCTTGTCGAGCATGCTCAGATCGATCTCGCCGTTCTTGATCAGTTCCCGGCCTTCCTTCAACTCGGCGCCGGTCTTGAACTCGCCGTGAATCACCCTTCCGTATTCGTCCAGGAACCGGTCGGTGATCACGGTGGGGTTGGCGACGAACTTTCCATCGACCTTGAGAGCGGGGACCACGTCGGCGATGATCCCGAGGCGGGCCGCCTTGTGGGCCGAGAAAGGCTCGCAGAGGGTACCGGAGACCATGGCCTGCTCACAGCCGATCATCACCGGCAGGAAGTCGGTGGCGCCGCCGATGGCCGCCGACCCGTGCTTGGGACCGGCCTGGCCGAAATTGGCGAGATCCTGGGAGATAGTGAAGTCGCAGGCCATGCCGATCTCCTGCCCGCCGCCGATGCGCATCCCGTTAACCCGGCAGACCACCGGCTTGTCGCAACCGAGGATGGCAGAAACCATGTCGTTGAACAGGCGCATGTACTGGCGGTATTCCTGCGGGTTGCCGGCGTAATATTCGGCGTACTCCTTGGTGTTGCCCCCCGTGCAGAAAGCCTTGTCGCCGACGGCCGTGAAGACCACGGCGTTGACTTCACGATCGACGGAAGCACGGCGAAAAGCCAGGATGGTGGCTTTGACCATGTCCGTCGTGTAGGAGTTGTACTGCTTGGGATTGTTGAACTGAATCCAGGCGTTGTAGAGCCCTTCCGCCACGCTGCCGTCGTGGCGCCTGGCGGGGCGTTTTTCATAACGAACCATGCCGTCACACAGGCTCTCCACGTCCTTGTCGATCAGATTATGATCAATCAAGTGGGACGGTGCGCTTTTGGCGATAATCTCATCTGTTGTAGCCATTACTTGCCTCCTTTTTTCCTCGGAATTGTTCCAGCGTATCTTCCAGTCATGTGCCGCCTGCCCTGGCCGGCAGTATTAGCCGCCTCTTTTTGTGTAAAGTAGTACCTTAATACCTTTTTTGTGTCAAGCAAATTGTTCCCGTCCGCACCGATTCAAAAATTCAAGGGGGCCATCCCCATTCCCCGGTTCAAACCTCCCCCAGGGCGCGCCCCAGGAACCTGCGTGGATTAGCGGAAAATACCTGAACTTCCACCTCCTCCGGCAGTTTGAGCTCCTTCACCAGCCGGATGTAGTCAATGACGGTTTCCGGCGCGTAGAGAAATGCATCGGAGCCGAAACAGACCCGGTCGGGATAGTGGAGGATGAAGTCCCGATAGCTCGCCGGATTGCTCTGAATTTGGTGCAGCATCGAGGCGAGATCGGTGTAAACATTGGGATGACGGTCGAGAATTTTGCAGAAAGCCTTCCTCCCGATGCCGAAGTGGGCGAAATTGACCCGAATCCCGGGAAAGTCTTCCAGCAGTGCTCTCATCAGGTCGCCATAGCGCCGGGCGTCCATGTGATACAACAGCGGCAGATCGTGAGCCTCGGCAAAGGCGAAGATATCCCACTCGCGCCTTTGGTACTGCTCGAGACTGATGCCGAAAGTGTCTGGAACGTTTCCGACCCCGAGGTCGTTTTCGTCATCGGCGAGGTAAATCCCCTTGATGCCGCGAAACCCCTGCTCGATGTATCCCTGCAGAGCGGTCGATACATCCCCCCACAGGTGGCGTGTGTCGACCAGAGGCAAGAGGACCGGCTCGGCCAGGCGGGATAGTTCAAGGAGGTCCTCCGCTTCATGGAAGAGGGGGTCGCCATGGTTTTCCACAAAACCGGGGATCAGGTTCCACATGGCTTCGGCATCCAGGTGCGTGTTCACCAACCCCACGACGGCCAGATGCCTGACCCCTTCCTTGCGAAGCGCCTCGATTCCGCGCGAGACGGTTTCGGCATGGGCTCGTCCGGTGAAGCAGTGCATGTGGACATCGATGACCTCATGGGGCATCGGCTGCTCCCTCCTTATGGTCTGTGAAAGTTATTGGGTTATCCGCCCGCGTGCTCAGGACGCCCGACGATCGCCTCGATAACCGTAATCCGGTCTTCCTCGAGATTGCGCACCAGGTTTTGCGCCATTATCCGGAAATCCGATCCCAGCAATAAATGGAGGCCAAGGGGTGCCGGTCCCTTGCGGCGGACCTTTTCCCCTATCCGGAGAAACCAGGAACGTGCCTCCGCCGTCGTATCCCGCCAGCTTCTGATCTCGAAGCCGATTTCCTCAAGGATCGCGCGCATCCGCGCCGGCTCCGTCAGAAAACTGATGGAAGGCTCGCGAGCCCAGGGAACGGGAAAGTGAACCGGCCCACCCGCTCCGGCACAGATATCGTAAATTGCCAGCACACCGCCGGGTTTCAGAACCCGCCGCATTTCACGGTAGAGGTTCGCTTTGTCGGGAATGTTCATCGCCGCATGCTGGGTCCAGAGGACATCGAAGACGGCGTCCCCGAAGGGCATTTCGAGGGCATTGCCGCAGCGGTAGGAGACGCGGGTATCAAGGCCGAGGCGCCGGGCAAGCATGGCGGCGACCCGGCAATACTCCTCGGCAAGATCGAGCCCGGTGACCCGGCAGCCGACCTCCGCCGCAAGAAACCGCGAAGCGCCACCGAGACCACATCCCACATCCAGGACCTCCATGCCGTCATCGAGACCGATCCGGCTGGCGAGTTCAAGTGTCGCCTTACGGCCCCGGATGTGGAATTCGTCGATGGAAGCCAGGTCTTCGAGGTTGAGGCGGTCGATATCCTTCCCCTCTTCGGCCAGAGCAGCGAGTATTGCCGCGCCAAGATTTCCAAGATCCCGAGGGGAATAGTGGGCCTTCACCCTGTTGGGATCCACGCCGGGTGCGTTCATATTCGCCTTCATCCTCCTGGGAACGAGTGGGGATTCAGGGGCTCAGACCAGCGTCAGAAGCACTTGACCGATCTCGACGCTGTTTCCCTCCTGAATATAGATTTCTCCGATGGTCCCATCCTTGTCGGCGCAGACCTCATTCTCCATCTTCATCGCCTCGAGAATCAGCAGCAGATCGCCCTCCTGAACCTTCTGCCCCGGGATCACCTCGATTTTCCAGACGTTGCCGGTCAGAGGAGCCGCGATTCCGTTCTTCGCGGCTGCCGGAGCGGTCGCAATCTGCGCGGGAGCAGCCCCGGCGGTTCCCGCCTCTCCGACAAAGGTCAGCAAAGGTTGCTCCGCGTTAACCGCATCGCCCTCCTTCACCAGGACCTCGGCGATGACTCCGGATCTTTCGGCGAAGACTTCGTTCTCCATCTTCATCGCTTCGAGAATGAAGAGGAGATCGCCCTCCTCGACCTCTTGCCCGGGTTGGACCTCCACTTTCCAGATATTGCCGGCAAGGGGAGCACCCATCGTCTCCACCGGAACCGGGGCGGCGGATCCAGGGGGCGCCGCGGCCGCCGCAGCGGCCGCGGCCGCGACAGCACCGCTCGCCTTGACGACCTGAACCACATAAGTCTGTCCCCCCCCGGTCACGGTGAACGTTTCACCGCCGAGCGCCGCCGGCGCGGAGGGCTTGGACGAGACATCTTCGGCCGTTGGAGCAGGCTCGAACGCCGTCAGATTGCCGCGATTTTCGATAAATTTCAGCCCTACCTGCTGGAAGAGGGCATAGGTCAGCACGTCCTCCACCTCGTTGTCGGCCAGCGCGATCCCCTTTTCGGAGGCAATCCGGCGCAGCTCGCCGGTGAGTTTCTCCATTTCCGGGGCGAGGAGATCCGCCGGGCGGCAGATGATGGGCTCCGCCCCGTCCAGAACCTTCTTCTGCAGCTCCTTGTTCACCGGGGCAGAGGTCGCACCGTACTCGCCCTTGAGGACCGCGGCGGTTTCCTTCGTCATCGACTTGTAACGCTCGCCGGTCAGGATGTTGATGACGGCCTGGCTGCCCACGATCTGGGAAGTGGGGGTCACAAGAGGAATAAAGCCGAGGTCCTCCCTGACTCGGGGAATTTCCTCCAGCACCTGGTCCATCTTGTGGATGGCGTTCTGTTCCCGCAGCTGGCTTTCCATGTTGGTCAGCATGCCGCCGGGGACCTGGGCCATGATGATCCGGGCATCGATTCCCTTGAGGGATCCCTCGAATTTCGCGTACTTTTTGCGCACTTCGCGGAAGTGATCGGAGATTTCCTGCAGAAGGGCCATATCGAGGCCGGTAGCACGCTCGCTCTCAGCCATGATGGCCACGAGGCTCTCGGTGGGGGAGTGGCCGTAGGTCAAGCTCATGGACGAGATGGCCGTGTCGACGTTGTCAGCCCCGGCCTCGATGGCCTTCACATAGGTGGCGGTGGACATGCCGGTCGTCGCATGGCACTGCATGTGGATCGGGATGGCGAGCGCTTTCTTGAGCCTGGTGACCAGCTCATAGGCGACGTAGGGAGAGAGGAGGCCGGCCATGTCCTTGATGCAGAGGGAGTGGGAACCCATGTCCTCGACACGCTTGGCGAGCTCAACCCATTTGTCGATGGTGTCCACGGGGCTGACGGTATAGGAGATGCTCCCCTGGGCATGTTTGCCCTGCTTGATGACGGCCCGGACGGCAGTCTCGAGGTTGCGGGGGTCGTTCATGGCATCGAAGACGCGGAAGACGTCAATGCCGTTCACAGCCGCCCGCTCGACGAACTTCTCGACGACGTCGTCGGCATAATGACGGTAGCCGAGGATGTTCTGCCCCCGGAACAGCATCTGTTGCGGGGTGTTGGGCATGGCTTTTTTCAGCGCCCGGAGTCGTTCCCAGGGGTCTTCGCCGAGGAAGCGGATGCAGGCATCAAAGGTCGCCCCGCCCCAGACCTCGAGCGACCAGTAGCCGACCCGGTCGAGCTTTTCGGCGATGGGGAGCATGTCTTCGAGACGCATGCGGGTAGCCAAAAGGGACTGGTGCGCGTCACGCAGTACAACCTCGGTGATCCCGAGTGGTTTTTTCTCCTTGCTCATCTTCATACCCTTTCCTTGATTCCTCTTTAGAAAGAAAAGCCCCGGATGACTATCTTCCGGGGCTTTTCTTTTCGGTGCGACTTATCCCCTCATCCCCTTTATCCCTTGATGATGCGGGGCAGGAGCATCTGGTGCACAGGGGTGATGGATTTGGGGTTCTGGTAGTTGGCCCCGGTGAAGGCCTGGATGTATTTGCGCAGGCCGGGCAGGGAGACGATCTCGTCCACGAAGCCGGTCTTGGCGCAGTAGGCGGGGCGAGACTTGTCCTGATAGTCCTGGATCATCTGGTTCATCTTGTCCAGCGTCGGCTGAAGGTCCTTGCCGGCCTCCTCATCCTTCACCAGGCGCCGGGCATAGGAGGCGGCGGCGGCCGTCTCGCCGTGCATGACGTAGATCTCGGTCAGGGGCGTCCCCAAGGTGAAGGCGTTGTTGTTGTTCGCCTGCGGGCCGGCCATGATGTAGTGGGCGGCGGCGGAGCCCTTGCGCAGCACGATGCACATCATGGAGAGCTCGGTCTGCTCGATGGAGTAGATCAGGGACTGGCCCAGAGCCAGCAGTTCGGCCTCCTCGGCGGCGTCGCCGACGTCGATGCCGGTGGTGTCCTGCAGCCAGACGATCGGCAGATTGTCGCGGCCGCAGAGAGTGACGAACTCGGCCTGTTTGATGAGCCCCTCGCGGTAGTGCTTTCCGCCGACGCCGGGATAGGCGCCTTCGGCATATGCGGGGTAGCCGGGGAAGACCCCCTGCTGGTTGCCGATGAAGGCCACGGGAAAGCCGTCAACCTTGGCGATGCCTGTGAAGACCTCGCGGCCGTAACCGGGGCGGTATTCCATGAATTCGCTGTTGTCGATGAGGCGAGCCAGGATCTGCATGGCATCGTAGGGGCGTTTCTGGTTCGCCGGGAGGATCAGGTCAAGATCCGTTGGCGACAACCGGGGATCGGCGGGCTCGGCGACCCGGAACATGGTCGGGTCGTAGGCCGGCATCATGCGCATGTAGTCCTTGATCCCGTCGAGAACTCCCTGCTCCGTCTCGTGGACTTCGCGGAAATAGGCGGTGTGGTCGAAGTGAGTCTCCACCCGTCCGGGAGCTTTGGCCTTGAAGCTCTTGGTCCCCTCGATAAGCTGCTGAGCCGCCGCGGCGTCGATATGACCCTTGGGATTCATGCCGCCGACGATACCCGCGCCGCCCACGGCGATGTTCGCCCCCTCATGAGCCAGCAGGATGGTGGGACTGATCCCCTGGTAGCCGCCGCCGGCCGGGTTGGTTCCGTAGATCCCGTTGAGGATCGGTATTCCAAGCTGGTTGAGATCTGCGTGTCGGTAGAAAGGAGCCCCGCTGGAGCGGCGCCCGGCGTAGACGGTCTCCTGCTCCATGAGCTTGACGCCGCTGCAGTTGGTCAGCCAGACCAGCGGCACGTTGAGGCGCTTGGCCATATCGGTGACCATGAGGATGTTCTCGGCCTGTCCGGCGATCCAGGCGCCGGCCATGACCTTGTTGTCGAAGCCGATGACGACCGCCCACTTCCCCTCGATCTTCCCCAAGCCGTTGACGACCCCGGTACATCCCTCTTCGTTGTCCGTGGGGTTGTAGAGGGTGTGCAGGGGGCACCAGGTCCCCTCGTCGATCAGGTACTCGAGCCGGTCATAGATGGTCATCCCGCCGCGCTCGTGGATCTTGGCGGCGGGAATCCCCGAATTTTTAACCCTCTCCACTTCCGCGGCGAGGATCGCTTCCTGCTCCCGGACCAGTTCGACGTTCTCTTGGGAGCGCCGGATCTCTCCTTCCCTGAGCTCCTTGCCGATCTCGGGCATTTTTTCGAAGTACGGACGCAGCGGCGTCTGCTTGCGTGGCATGGTGTACCCCTTTCACTGTGCTTAAGGTGGATCGATTTATTTCCGAACGACGATGACCTCGCCTGCCTTGGTGGGCTGCAGCGAGGTCCCGTCTGTTGATGGCCGGGTCAGGCAATGATGGCGAGGACATCCCCTTCATTGACCGCGTCGCCTTCCTTGACCCGCAGTTCGGTGATGGTGCCGCTGTCGTCGCTGAAGATGGGGGTTTCCATCTTCAGGGCCTCGAGGATGATCACTTCATCGTCCATCTCGACCTTATCGCCGACGGCCACATGAATTTTCCAGACGTTGCCCGCGATCGGTGAAATCAGCTCTGCCATGGTCACATCTCCTGTTTGAATGAATTGATTCAAGAATCAAGAATTATCAGTTTAACGCAAATCTGTGAGGGGTGAGGGGTAAAT
>NZ_KI421421.1:210173-211068 GCF_000472285.1 Desulfuromonas sp. TF | reverse complement strand
CGACGGCACCGTCGGCGCCAACAAGAACTCCATCAAGATCATCGGCGAGACCACCGACAACAACGTGCAGGCCTACTTTGTCTACGACTCCAAGAAGGCCGGCAGCATGACCACCTCTCACCTGCGCTTCGGCAAGGAGGAGATCCGCGCCCCTTACCTGATCGACAGCTCCGACTTCGTCGCCTGCCACAACTTCTCCTTCCTCGAGAAGTACGACATGCTGGCAAGCGCCAAGGAAGGGGCCACCTTCCTGCTGAATGCCCCCTTCGGCAAGGACGAGATCTGGGCCCATCTGCCCAAAGAGGTGCAGCAGAGAATCATCGGCAAGAAGCTCAAGTTCTACGTCATCGACGGCGTGCGCCTCGGCAACGAGATCGGTCTCGGCCCCCGCATCAACGTCATCATGCAGACCGCCTTCTTCAAGATCTCGAACATCATCCCCCTCGACCAGGCGATCCGCGAGATCAAGGACGCCATCGTCAAGAGCTACGGCAAGGCCGGCGAGAAGGTGCTGGCGATGAACAACAAGGCCGTCGACGTCGCCCTCGAGAACATCGAGGAAGTCGCCGTCCCCTCCAGCGCCGACAGCGCTCTGCGCATGAAGGCCGGCCTCGGCGCCGAGACCCCCGATTTCGTACGCAACACCCTGGGTCCCATCATTGACGGGCTGGGCGACAGCGTCCCCGTCTCGGCCCTGCCCGCCGACGGCACCTTCCCCACCGGCACCGCCAAGTACGAGAAGCGCAACATCGCCGTCGACATCCCCGTGTGGGACGAAGAGCTCTGCATCCAGTGCGGCATCTGCTCCTTCGTCTGTCCCCACGCCACCATCCGGATGAAGATCTACGACGGCGCCGAACTCGGCGGGGCCCCTGCGGCCTTCAAGTCCGTCGAG
>NZ_KI421421.1:208747-210163 GCF_000472285.1 Desulfuromonas sp. TF | reverse complement strand
CGGCAAGAAGTTCACCCTCCAGGTCGCTCCCGAGGACTGCACCGGCTGCGGCGCCTGCGTCCACAACTGCCCCGCCAAGAGCAAGGAAGACCCCAACCACAAGGCCATCAATATGACCTTCCAGGCTCCGCTTCGCGAGCAGGAGGCCAAAAACTGGGACTTCTTCCTCGGTCTCTCCGACACCGACCCGGCCCTGATCAACCGCGCCAGCCTCAAGGGCAGCCAGCTGCTGCCGCCGATGTTCGAGTTCTCCGGCGCCTGCGCCGGCTGCGGCGAGACCCCCTTCGTCAAACTGTGCTCCCAGCTCTTCGGCGACCGCATGCTGGTGGCCAACGCCACCGGCTGCTCCTCCATCTACGGCGGCAACCTCCCCACCACCCCCTGGACCACCCGCAAGGACGGCCTGGGCCCGGCGTGGAGCAACTCCCTGTTCGAAGACAACGCCGAGTTCGGCTTCGGCATGCGCCTGGCCGTCGACAAGAGCACCGAGTACGCCCTGGAGATGCTCGATCGGATCATGGGGTGCGGCTGCAAGGTGTGCGAGGCCGACAAGGCCCTCATGCAGCAGATCAAGGAGGCCGACCAGAGCACCCAGGAGGGGATCGAGGCCCAGCGCGGCCGCGTCGCCCAGCTCAAGAAGGTGCTCGCCTCCTGCACCGATCCCGAAGCCAAGCAGCTCCTCAACGTCGCCGACTACCTGGTCAAGAAGTCCGTCTGGATCCACGGCGGCGACGGCTGGGCCTACGACATCGGCTACGGCGGGCTCGACCACGTGCTCGCCTCCGGCGAGAACGTCAACGTGCTGGTGCTCGACACCGAGGTCTACTCCAACACCGGAGGCCAGGCCTCCAAGGCGACCCCGCTGGGCGCCGTCGCCCAGTTCGCCGCCGGCGGCAAGCGCATGCCGAAGAAGGACCTCGGCATGATCGCCATGACCTACGGCAACATCTATGTCGCCAAGGTCGCCATGTCCAACCCCGCCCAGGCGGTCAAGGCGATGCTCGAAGCCGACGCCTACGACGGCCCCTCTCTGGTGATCGCCTACACCCACTGCATCGCCCACGGCATCGACATGGCCTCGGCGGTGGACGGCTGCAAGGAGGCGGTCAACAGCGGCCACTGGCCCCTGTTCCGCTACGATCCGCGCCTGGCCGATCAGGGGAAGAACCCGCTGCAGCTCGACTCCAAGGAGCCGACCATCACCTTCGAGGACTACGCCCAGCGGCAGAACCGCTACCGGGTGCTCAAGAAAGCCAACCCCGAGGCGGCGGCCAAGCTGATGGAAGAGGCCAACAAGATCACGGCAACACGCTTCGACCTGTACAAGAAGCTGGCTGAAATGCAGGCCGACTGCGGTAAGAAATAGTAGTCAACCCTCAGAAAGGAAAAAGCTCCCGGTGAAAAATGCCGGGAGCT
>NZ_KI421421.1:194367-208737 GCF_000472285.1 Desulfuromonas sp. TF | reverse complement strand
AGAAAGCCAACCCCGAGGCGGCGGCCAAGCTGATGGAAGAGGCCAACAAGATCACGGCAACACGCTTCGACCTGTACAGGAAGCTGGCTGAGGTCAACGAAGACCTTTACAAGTAAGATTCTTTGACTGCAGTAAAAAGCTCCCGGCGGGATATCCTGCCGGGAGCTTTTTTACAAGTGCATGCTGGAGGCTCCCCCCGTTGAGATCGCCGGAGCGAAGCGGTCAAGGCGAGCCTAATCGTAACCCTGTGTTGACAACGCCCGACGAGTTCCTAAAGTTACGATAAAATAAGGTAATTGAACTCCATAGGATCGAGAATTAACCTGACCAGAGACCGCGTGATTAAACTTGGGAGACCGGCATGGCTGATTCCAATCTGAAAGAGGTTGTCGTTGTCACCGGTGCGAGCGCCGGCCTGGGACGCGCCATCACCCGAGCGTTCGCCAGTCGGGGCGCCCGCATCGGCCTGCTGGCCCGGGGAAGGGAAAGGCTGGAAACGACCCGTGAGGAAGTGGAATCTCTCGGGGGCAAGGCCTTGGTTCTGCCGGCGGACGTCGCCGATGCCGGCCGGATCGAGGCGGCCGCCGATGAGGTGGAGAAAGCCTACGGTCCGATCGACATATGGGTAAACAACGCCATGACTTCAGTCTTTTCGGCTTTTCGGGACATGACTCCGGAAGAGTTTCGCAGGGTCACTGAGGTGACCTATCTCGGGTACGTCCACGGGACGATGGCTGCCCTGAAAAGGATGCTGCCGCGCGACCGCGGAACCATCGTCCAGGTCGGTTCCGCCCTGTCGATGCGCAGCATCCCTCTGCAGAGCAGTTACTGCGGAGCGAAAGCCGCCGTCCGCGGCTTTACCGATTCTATTCGCTGCGAACTTCTGCACGACAAGAGCAACGTCCACATCACCATGGTCCAGATGCCGGCCCTCAACACTCCCCAGTTCGGTTGGGTGAAATCTCGCCTGCCGCGAAAGGCGCAGCCGGTCCCGCCGATCTTTCAGCCGGAAATCGGAGCCGATGCCGTCGTCTGGGCAGCGCATCACCGCAAGCGCGAGGTCTACGTGGGTGCCAGCACGGTGCAGGCGATCTGGGGCAACAAACTGATCGCCGGCCTCCTCGACCGATATTTCGGCAGGACGGGATTCGACGCCCAGATGACCAGCGAGCCCGAGGACCCGAACCGCCCCGACGATCTCTGGTCCTCCCTCCCCGGAGATCCCGGAGCGCACGGCGCCTTCGACGCCCGGGCCAGGCGCCATAGCCTGCAGTGGCAGGCAAACCGCAATAAGGGCTGGATCGGGCTCGGCACGCTGGCGGTGGGGGCGATGGCCGCCGGCCTTACCCTGCGCAGGCGTTAATTCTAAAAAACTCGGTTGTCCAAGAAGAGCACTAAGAAACACGAATGAGATATCGATCCATTTCCAAGGAAAGAGACAAAAAGCTTTGCAGCGAAAACGCCCTGATCCCCACTATCGCCATCCCGCTGGATTAGAAAGGATTTTCACCCCATGAAAGCATTTCTGATTCTGACCGTCCTGCTGATCGGAGGTTTTTCCCTCTTCATCTATTCCGGGATCTATAATGTCGCCGCTTCAGAGCCGCATCTGGACGCAGTGGAGTGGATCATGGAAACAACCCGGGATCGTTCGGTTCGACGTCATGCCGATAAGGCTCCAGGCCCTCCGGAGCGGGAGGAGGCGAATTTCAGAGAAGGATTTCGTCACTATGACGAAATGTGCGTCATCTGCCATTCGGCCCCGGGAATCGAACAGAGCGAAATCAGCAAGGGGCAGAATCCGGAGCCGCCGGACTTGGGGGAAGAAGTGTTGAAATGGTCAAGAGAGGAGCTGTTCTGGATCGTCAAGAACGGTTTGAAGATGACGGGAATGCCGGCTTTCGGTCTCTCCCATTCCGACAGGGAAATTGGAGACATCGTCGGTTTCATCACCAGACTTCCCGACATAAGCCCTCAAGAATACGCGGGACTCCGTGAGGAGATGGGTCGGGAAAATTCCGTGGGACACAGTCATTAAGAAAGAGGATCGGGCACCCAGGGGAAAGCTGAGAAATTAGTTCGGCGATCCGGGATGGAGGAGTTTCCGCCCCCATCCCCACGTTGACACGACTCAGGACATGCTGGTGTGCGAACGCCTGGGCCGCTGTCCCTGCTGAGTAAAGGATTCACCGCCCTGGCGTTTCAGTAAAAAATAGGTGGTCCCGGCCAAAAGACTCACCCCTCCTCCGATGAGCCCGAGGGTCCTTCCGTTTTTCCATTTCGACGCATTTCTGTTCATGGAGATCCGCCACTTCCTGGCGGTCTTTTTTCTGAAAGGCATGCTGATTCTTGATCGGGTACCCGGTTTCCACATGATGTGACTCCTCTCTGTTTGTTGGTTTGAGAAATCTGAGATACCATCCCCCCTCTTGTATTAAGACGGGTCCCCGACCCGGTTGGAATCGGGAACCCGTACAATCGTTTGTCCTGAGTGCCGTCGAACTCTCGAAATCGAATCTACTTCCGTATAATCAGATCATTTTTGACATCAACCACACCTTCCACCCGGCGGGCGATGTCAGCAGCCATCTTCTTGGAACTTTCCGTCTCCACGAATCCGCTCAGTTGAACGACGCCTTGATAGACTTCGACCTCGATATTCCTGGCCTTGGTCTCTTCGTTGGCGATCAGTTCGGTCTTCACCTTGCTGGCAATCACCTTGTCGTCCACATACGTTCCGGTGCTTCGGGTTTGTTCCGTGCTGGAACAAGCAGTAAAAGCGAGCAGCAGGATAATACCAAGCAGAAACTTCGCATATTTACCTGTGGTTCTCATAAACTTCCTCCTCTTTCTCTGTGGTGTGTAGTCTTTTCCCCCTGGTTTCTCTTTAGCCCATCCTGAAGCGAAGTCAACACCTGGAGCGACTTTTCCCTTCGCGGGCGTCTCACCGTTTCTTCGAGACGATGTCAGGTGAATTCTCCTCGACGCGCCCGGTGAGGCAGGAGTAGGAATATGATGATTTTTTCTTTATTGACATGCCCTTACGACCTGTTAGATAAAGAAATAAGAGAGGAAAAAAAATGAGGTTGATTCAGCTCACGGCACGTGGTGCCGGATGCGGGCATGTTGCCCCACAAGGGCAGTGGGTGGCCCCTTAAAACCACAGGAAGGAGAATGGCAAAATGAGACATATCTTACTGGTCACCATCATGGCTATTGCAACGGGACTGCTCATGACCGGAACGGCCATGGGCGAAGATCTGGATAAATACCGCATGCCTCCTGTGCCTGGAGGCGGAATGGCGGAGATTCAGGATACGGACTTTCAACCCCTGAACCGCAGCCAGGTCCAGGAAATGCAGAGAATTCTTGCCGAGAAGGGGTATGATCCCGGCGATGCGGATGGCTATATCGGGACGGAAACACAGGAAGCGATCCGTGAATTCCAGAGATCTGAGGGCCTGGCTGTTACCGGTAATCCCACTGAACAGACCTTGAGAGCTTTGGCGCCTGCGGAAAAACATGAGTTCTTCGGCCTGGCTCCTGAATTCGAAGGAGAAACACCGCAAAGGGAAACGGAGAAAAGTCCAGCGGAAGAGACGGGAACGATGAAAGGCTACTGATCAGGGAAGAGTAAACCACCCATGATTTGAGCCGGGCATATGGCCCGGCTTTTTTATAGGTAGGTAGAAAATGAATTAAGCAGAACAGGGAATTGAAATGGTTGATTTTCTACTTGATCACCCTGGTGGCCATGCTCAGGGCTTGAAAGGGGATCGTAAGATGCAATTCTTTGGCGGTGTGAAGATTCATAATCAGTGCCACTTTTCTGGGAGTGCGGATTGGAAGCGTATGGGCTTTCTGCCCGGTAAGGATCTGCAGAGCGTGAACGCCGACAAGTTGTCCCTGTTCGATGGGGTCGGCTTCAAGAGTCATCAGAGCCCCCATATCTGAAAATCCGGGGATTTGCGAAATTACCGGAAGGTTGTTTTTACTTGAATGGTCAAGAATTTTCTGAAGATCCAGAGCCAAAACAGCACTTTCGGCCACGAACAAACTGTCGACCTTTCCGGTAAGGGCTTGAAGTTCCCCGGGAAGACTCTTCTGGCTGTTGACATCCTTCCTGACTATGGAAAAACCATATTGAGAGGCAAGTTGAGCAAGTTCCTCCACCTGGAGCAACGAACTCTGATCGTTGGAGGAATAAAGGACTCCAATGGTCCCCACAGATTTAACCTCGATAAACGCCTTAATGAGGGTCGTCAAGGGCGTCTTACCGCTGACACCCGTAATATCTCCTCCGGGGATGGCCAGCTCCTTGACGATTCCAAGTGCCACCGGATCGTAAACGTCGGCAAAAAGCACCGGCACTCCCCTCGATTCTTTTTTGGCGACAAGGGTCGCCGGAGCACCATAAGTGACGATCAGATCCGCACCCACTCCGACCGCCTTCCGGATACTGTTGGCCCATGACATCGGATCTGGATTGGGAGTCTGAACGTAAACCTGCACTTTCTCCTCGGTCAACCCGCCGGTCCGGAGAATTTTAACAAATGCTTCGTGGGCTTGTTTGTAACGAGGGAGATCGGCGGTAATAACGACAGCGACAAACTGCTCTTTGGCGACGGATGAAGGGGGCCATAAGAACCCCGACAAAACAGAGAAAAAAATCATCAGACATAAAGTTTTTATACGGATTTGATGCATGGAACATATCTCCCCTTACTACCAGAACCTGGAAACGCTTGCCATGTAGGTCTGAACGGTGCCATCGAATGCACTGGCATCACGGTCTTCATAATCATCAAAGGTGTAACGGAGCGAGTACGTCCAGCTGGGTACGGGTGCCCAGTCGAGACCGGCACTCAGCCCGTTCTGGCGGATGTCGAGGCGGCTTTGTTCCTTAAGCCCGGCGGAAGAAGCGGGGAAATCGAGAGGTGGTGCATCGACGAAGAACCCGGGTGTGAATTCGGCAAAGGAGCGAATATGATACCCGTCGACTCGCAGGATCAACTCCTCTAGGAGGCGCACTGAAGCATTGGCCGAGACGGTGTGGACGTGCTGTGAATATTCGACCAGTTCGTCCACGATAGCGTGAGCGGCTATCGGATCGGGTGATGCGATGGGGTTCCCCAGGTCATTGCCGAAGAGTAGATCCTGGCGGATGCGGGAGCGCATGAACGCATAATTGAGCCCTGCCGAGAGCTTCGATATTGGATTGGCCCAGAAGCCCAGGCTGAAATCCTGCTGCTCTCGCTCTCGGTCAAGTTCTACCAATTTTTCAATGTCGTTTTCGAATAAAAACTCCTTGTGTCGATCGTTCTCCTCGACTAAAGCTTTGGCGGTCAGATTGATCCCCCAGAAGTTCGAGGGAGAATAGGTGGACCCGAAGAAGACCTCGTGGCGATTCTCGTACGATGCGGCGTACGCCGGGTCGTCAGAGGTCCGGTACTGATACCACAGATTCACCTTCAACGCCCTGCTGTCGAGGGCACGGGCCAGTAGGCCGACCTTGAAGCGCTGCAGAACCTCTTCCTCCGGCAGTTCCCAGACATCG
This sequence comes from Desulfuromonas sp. TF, assembly GCF_000472285.1. Taxonomy (NCBI): domain Bacteria; kingdom Pseudomonadati; phylum Thermodesulfobacteriota; class Desulfuromonadia; order Desulfuromonadales; family Desulfuromonadaceae; genus Desulfuromonas; species Desulfuromonas sp. TF. Next base: position 203,180 of record NZ_KI421421.1, on the reverse strand, counting down.
TCGATATTCATGGGAACAGATCCGATCGGCGCCGAAAATCCATGGTGCACTTCGGGTCCACCCGTGTTCCCTCGATGCAGGTTTTCGAGCTGGTATTCCCCTTTGAGCGTAAAGTTGCGGCTGGGCCTGTAGGCGATCATCGCTTCGTGGCTGGAGCGGCGCAGGTCGACGCTTTCCCGAACGAGGTATTCGTCTCCATAGGCGGCGAGCCGGTCGGAATTGTCGGCGTCGAGGTCGAGAAGACGGTAACGGAAATTGAAGGTCCACTGCGGCGAGGGGATGTAGGTCAGGTCACCGGAAGCCTTGTAGTAATCGGTTTCTGCGCTGACCCCGTCTACACCGAACGGTTGCCCGGCAGCAAGGTCGGAACGGTTTTCCCGTTTACCGATGGTGAAGCTTGCGGCCCCGATCACGCCGCCCGAAAGGGAGGTGTGAACCTTAAAGGTTGTTTCGGTCAGTCTGGCATCCGGGTTCTCGTCGTGTTGATATTGCCCGGCCGGGCGAAGGGAATGGCCCTCGAACGTATCGACCGGGATCGGTTCTCGATCTCTGAACTCACGGAAAAGCTGCTCGACAATTAGATCGATCGGTCCGAGATGGGCGTCCACACTCGCGGTGAACTCATCGGTTACGCGATCGATGTCGCGGGTTTTGCTCTGCATGTGACAGACATTGCAGGTGTTGGGTACACCGGTGGTGGGATTGACAGGATTGGGGAAATCAGGATCGTCCCAACCCTCGTCAACGAAACGCAACTGCCGATCCCCTTTCTTCTCGAACCGCCAGTAGCGGAGGTTCAAATGGGCCGGAAAAGCCTTAAATTTTCCGCGAAAGCGCGCCTCATTGGTGTCGAGCCGCACACCGTAGTCTTCTCCTGGGTCCTGATCCTCGAATTGAATTCGCTCGGCGCCGTCAGAAGTCGAGGCCTCGCCATCGGCATCACCGCGTGACCCCGGAACGCCCGGGGCGTAGGGAACGTGATCGAGATTATGGAAGAAGCGCTCGGAACGCAGGTCGAAGCGCACCAGGCCGCCCTGGTCGTAGTGCGCCTCGGCGCTATAGTCGTTTTCGTTCAGGTATATCCCTTCGAAAATAAAATGTTGGGTCCCGCTTCCGCCGCGGGTGTCGAGACCGAGGGTCGGACTCGATTCGAGAAAGGAATACTCGGCGGCGCGGCCGGGGTTGCCATCCGTGCTGACTGCTCGATAGCCGATCTTTACCTTGCCGTCGACATTCGATTCATCGGCATCGGCGGCAAGAAGGGGTGTGGCGGCGAGAAAGATAAGTCCGGGCAGGGCAAGGAGCGTTGCATAGAATCGCAATTTCACAGTCGCCTCCAGAAACGGCAATGATCATTGAAAAAGTCGTCTTCTCCACTAGCGAGCGATGAAACTTCCCCGCCCGTGGCCCGAAGGAATGTCGGTGCCGTGGATCGACGAATGGCAGTCGGTGCAGCGAGAATAGAATGCAGCCTTCATTTCCGGTGTGGAAAGAGTCCCCTTGGCGGACTGGGTTCCACGGCCGTGGTGGCCTGCATGGCACTGCATGCATAAAAACGGCTGGCTCGTGGTCAACAGTGGATCGTTGGGCGAACCGTGCGACTTATGGCAGTTGGTGCAGTTTTCGGTCACGTCTGCATGCTCATAGACGAAGGGACCCTGGTATTCCATGTGGCACCGGGTGCACGTCTCCTTACCCGTCACTCCCTTCAGCAGGTATTCCTGGGAACTTCCGTGCGGTTCGTGGCAGTCGATGCAGGCGACCTTGTTTTCGGGGACCGGGTGATGTGAAAATTGAGCGAACTGCGTGCGAACCTGCTGGTGGCACCCGTAGCAGAGTTCGGCCATCTCGCGCCTGCTCACCTTCTGCTGCGGACCGCGATGCAACTTGTGACAGTCGAAGCAGCTCACATCGCTGTTGGCATGTGTGCCGGCACTCCAGAAATGAAGGTTGGGAGAAGAGGCAGCAGAATGGCACTTGATGCAGACCAGTGTCTGGGCACGGGCCGGAAGCTTCTCAAGCGGCAGGAGGGTTTCGAAGCGGCAGCGGGGTTCGCCGGAGGCGGTGGTTGCCAGTTCGTCCACCGCAAGGCTTCCCGGTCCGTGGCATGATTCGCAATTGACCAGCGGCAGTCCGTTCTCGCTTGAAACCTGCTCGCCGTGAACAGACATGCCGAAATCCTTATTGATTTTGTCGTGGGCATGACATTTGGCTAGGCATTGTTCCGTCCCGATATAATTCGAATCGAGACGTCCGACGAGCACTCTTTCATATTCCCGGACCGGTTTGATCGGTTGATCAGAACGCAGCGTGGAGAAATCGGTACAGGCCGCCAGCAGACAGAGGAATACCAGGGGAATAATTCTATAGCTCAAAACATGACCTCCTGACATCACTATTGATTCAGTTCTGAAAATAAATAACAAGGAAGCTATAATTCTTGGTTCATGCAAGATACATGTTAATATTTACAGTTAAATGAAATTTTTTTATAGCCAGTACATACCCCCCCTGAATTAATCAGAATGACATGCAAAGGATTGTTGATGTGACAAGGTTCCTGAGCATGAAAAAAAATATTTCTACGCGAAAACGCCGTCCCTGCAAAGCAAGGGACGGCGTTTTCGCGAGTTTAATCTTATTTGAAAACGCAGAATCAGAAGAGGGTGCCCAGAACCACACCAAGGGCGGAAAGAGGTCCAGTATCGCTGATTCCGTCGACAGCTTTTTCCACCTTGTTCAGGGTTGTCTTGGCATCCCGATAGATATCGTCTTCGTTTACCAGTCGTCCGAGAGTCCCTTCCCCGCCGTCGATCTTTTTCGTGATGCTGTTGAGATTGGTCATCGTGCCGCGGGTTTCTTCGTACAGGGAATCGTCATTGATCAGCTTGCCGAGGGTTCCGGCCCCCTTGTTGGCCTTGTCCGAAATGTCGCGGATATTGGCAAGAGCATCGGAGGCATTGTCGTATAGACCCTCATCGGCAAAGAGCCGTCCCACCGATCCCTTGCCCTCTTTGACCCGGTCGGAAATAATTCGCAGATTGGCCACGGTGCCGTTGGCCTCGTCATAGAGGGAAGGATCGGTCAGCAGCCGGCCCAGGGTCCCCTCCCCTTTCTCCAGGCGGTCGAGGATAATTTTAAGGTCGCCGGCAACAAACTGGATATCGTCGTAAAGTTGCGGGTTGTTCACCAACTGCCCAAGGGTGCCGTCTCCCTGATCGATCTTGCGGACGATGTTTTCGATCTGCCCGACGGTGTCGGCAAGGGGGCCTTTCGTTTCCTCGATCAGATCGCCAAGCGCGCCCAGAACGCGCTCCTGATTGCGGTCGATATTGGTGATAAGCTGATCGATATTGACCCCTTCCCTGCTCTGCACCTCCGAACCGGGGGGCAGGACGGGACTCGATTCCGAACCAAAGGTGATTCCGAGAAACTGCCCGCCGAGAAGATTGGACTGCCTGATCTCGGCGACCGAATCTTTTTTGATGGCTGTTCCCTCCTCCACATGGAACCTCACCAGAACACGGTTCTCCTCAAGACCGATCGAGTCGATCTTGCCGACCTCTACCCCTGCCAGGCGCACAGGGTCGCCGGTTCTGATTCCGACGGCGGAATTGAAATAGGCTTTATATTCATTCTTTTTTTCGAAGGGGCTCCATTCCTCGACCAGCTCGATCATCACTCCGAGTGCGATGAGCGCCAGCAGGAAAAACAGCCCGACTTTCTTCTCGGTAGACATACCCATAATCGTATCTAATCCCCCTTGATACCCTTGGTGGTCGTATAAATGAACTTTCTCACAATGGGGTTCTGACTAGCCTTGATCTCCTCCGGCGTTCCGAGCTCGACGATCCGCCCGCCGCTTATCATGGCCACGCGATCGGAGAGGTAGAGAGCGAAGTTCAGGTCATGGCTGACAATGACCGTGGTGAGGTTGACCCGTTCCTTCAGGGCCATGATGACCCGGGCCAGTTCGTCGGAGGTGACCGGATCGAGTTCCGCCGTCGGTTCGTCGTAGAGGATAAGATCAGGATTCATCGCCAGCGAACGGGCAATGGCCACTCGTTTCCTCATCCCCCCCGAGAGTTCGGAGGTCATAAGCTCTTCTTTTCCCTCAAGCCCCACCAGACGAAGCTTGTCGCGGATGATGCGCCGGATCCTGGGTTCGATACAGATGCGCTTTTCCCTCAGCCACAATCCGACGTTCTCGCCGACGCTCAAGGAATTGAACAGGGCCGAAGACTGGAAAACCATGCTGTAGCGATAATCCCTTTCGGCCTCCTCTCTCATCCCCTCGTAGATATCGTGGCCGTCGATAAAGATTTTTCCGCTGTCCGGAGTCTCCAGCTTGACGATGTGCTTCAGCAGTACGCTCTTTCCCGTCCCTGAAGGGCCGATGATGGAAAAAGTTTCACCGGGGCGGATTTCGAGGTCGATATCCTTGAGAACGTGATTGCCATTGTACGATTTATTCAGTTTTTCGATACGGATGGAGACGCCGTGAGACTCTTCATAATTCGAACGGCACTCGCAGCCGTCAAAAATGGAGGCGGTGAAGCCATGCGTAAGTTTGCTCAGGATCGAATTTTTATTATTTTTATTGGAACCCATGGCTGTACCAATCAAAGCATCAAACGTGTCAGGAAATAATTAGCGACAAAAATGAGGAGAAAAGAAAGTACGACGGCCCGGGTGGTCGACTGTCCGATGCCACGTGCGCCGCCGGTGGTCTTGAAACCGACATAACAGCCGACCTGGGCGATAATGCCGCCGAAAATGGTCGCCTTGAGCAATCCTTTAAGGATTTCCGTATAGGTGAGAGCCCTGATCATGTTTTCGTAATAGACATTGAAGGGGACATTGATTTTGGGATTGACTCCGCTGACCAGACCTCCGCCGGCGATCCCGATAATGGTGGCAAAGACCACCAGGGCCGGCACGGCGAACAGAGAGGCCAGAAGCCTGGGCATGGCGAGATAGCGAACCGGGTTGATCTCCAATGTCTTGAGGGCATCGATCTCCTCGTAGACTTCCATGGCTCCTACCTCTGCCGCCATGGAGGATCCTATGCGCCCCGCCACCAGCAGACTGGTCATGACCGGCCCCAGTTCCTTGACCATGGAGAGGCCGACGATGGCGCCGATGGCCTCCTGGGTGCCGTAGAGAGCCAGCTCCGCTCCGGTCTGAAGGGCCAGGACCATGCCGATGAACAGGGCCATCAGGGAGGCGATGGGGAGGGTGCCGATCCCGATTTCGCTCATCTGTCGGAAGATCGCCGGCAGGTTCCGCGGCGCGGCTTTAAAAAAATAAACCGTCTCGAAAAACAGCGCCAGCATTTCTCCAGTAGTCTGGGCGGCATTGAGTATTTTTCTGCCGATTATTTCAAGCATGCCTGCGCCTTCGTGAAATGGTGACTTCACTCATCTTTGTGCCCCATTGGAACGGCCCAGGGCAGGTAAAACAGATTGAGCTTTTTGCCAACCTTGTCGTCCCGGTATCGAACCAGTCCCTTGAACAATTTGAAGTCAGTCCCCCGTCCTGTCTCCCGCTTGTAGAAGAAAAAGGGGAAAACTTCCATGACGAGATCGGGACCGCGCCTTTCTTTCCAGTACAGGTTCCAAAACAGTGAAGAAATCTCGTTGCCGTGCTTGTCCCACTTACGCTGGTAAAGACGCCACAGGGGGGACCAGTTTCGTTCGAAACCGTCCTTTTCGGGGAAAAAAGGTTCGAGGAGAGATAGCGTGTGAAAGTGAGAGACTCCCTTTATCTGTTCGTAGGTGAAGAGAGGCCATAGAGCAACCCTCTTCTTCCGCGGGCCGGGTTCATCGAACACGGTCTCTTCAAGATTGGAATACAGAAAATAGAGGATCCTGTCGCGGCGCCGGTTCAGAGTTTCCGAATGAGTCTCCTCGATTTTATATACCGGCCACAGAAACCAGCGCTTGCGCTGATCTCTAGATCGTTCATCGGCATAGAAAGGAAGAAATTTTTTTCCCTCCTTATCTGTCCCATGAGTAATACGGAAAAGCGGCCAGGGGAAATTCCATTCCTCATAATCCTTCCGTCGATTTTCCGTATGGCTGAAAAACGGCCACAGATAGGTGCGGGAGGACTCCTGTGGCGATTCCTTGCCGATAAAAAAAGGGAAAACCGTCCGTAGATAAGTCGGATTTTCAGTATCGAGCCCGGTATCGTAGCGGAATCCTATGGGCCAGAGATAAAAGGTTTTCCGATAGACCCCATTTTTGCGGCTGTGACCGTAAAGCGGCCAGAATTTCAACCCCGATTCGTTATTTCCCCGGATCCTTGCAAAAACGGGCCATACGATATTGGTGATGGTCCTGTCGTCCTTCCGGGTCCGGCCGTAAAGGGGAAAAAGGGCAAACCGCATCTCATCCCGACCGAATTTGTCATAGATTTTCCCGCCCGCAGGGAAAAGGGCGAAATAGGAACCCCGCTCCTCGGTTTTTCCGTAGAACACAAAGGGGAAGAGCATGAACTCGTTGTCACTCCCTTTGGTTCTGGAACCGAAATCATAATTGAGAAGATGAAGCCCCTGAAAAAACGTATGTCCCGGTTCAGACTTCTTGCTGCCGACCGGATAGAGAAACTCGGTGTAACCGGCATTCTCATCCCAGGCGCGAAAGTAGAGAGGCCTGAGTGAGAATTCACGCTCCTTCCCCTTCCGTTCGTATTTAATGATCGGTCCGAGAAGATTCAGGCTGGCATAATCGACATCCGGCGAGCGACGATAATCCGCCAGAGGCCAGACGGTGAAGATCTTCGCCTCTTCACAAAATGCGTCGGCAAAAGGAAAAAGGAGAAAAGCCGAAAGCAGAATAATCCGGAAGAACCTCCCGAGCGAATATGAAATATTTAGATTCCGATCCATTTAACCCCAAATAAACGCGGATATTATCAGGAGATCCGCTTAAAGACAATCCAATATTTTCAAAGGATTCAATCCCCCACATCGGAATGGCCGCCCACCAGACGGCGATGTTCCTTCCGGATGCAGCGGTCCATGACCACCGCCATTCCCGCCGAGCGGGCGGTATCCAGTCCTTCATGACTGATCACCCCCTCCTGCAGCCACAGGACCCGGGCCTTCATTGCCGCCGCTTGCCGGGTGATATCCGGGACGTGTTCGGGACGGCGAAACACGACGACGATTTCCGGGTGCTGGGGCAGGTCGGCAAGGGATTTGCGGACCGGATGGCCCAAGATCTTCTCCTCCAGGGGGTTGATCGGAAAGACCGTATATCCTTCCCTGAGGAGATATTCGAGAACATGATGACTGGGCCGGCTCGGATCGGATGAAGCGCCCACCAGGGCGACGGTCTTGTTTTCAGTCAGGATGGAAAGGATCGTATCGTCGCTTATGATGTCGGCGGTGGAGGCATTTTTAGGCAGCCGAGCCGATCGTGAGCGATTTACAAAAAACAGAATCAGATAAACGCCCCCTCCCACCATGATTATAAAAAAGATGTCTCCGAACGTCACCCCGCTCATATCCCCCCCCTTTCCAGGATGGAATTTTTCCCCTCCAGGGCCGGTTCGTATTCGGGATCAATTTCCAGGGCTTTTTCGAAGGCCTCGAACGCCCCTCCGGTCTCTCCCTCCTTGCCTCGACACATGCCGAGCAGATAATAAAATTCCGGGCTGGGGAATTCGGCGGCCACCGCCCCTTCCTCCTCCAGCCCGTCCAGTATCATTTTCGCATCGCGGATTCTGCCTTCTCCATACAACTTCATGGCTTCCCCGATAGCCTCCAGATCATCGGCCAGGGGGTGATCCGGAACTTTCTGCGCGTCGATCCGGTTCAGCTTCAACCTCAGGGCATCGCGGGCGGTTCCTTCTTCCATGACAGATAATACGTCGGTCCAATGGCGCGCAGCCTCCGGATAATCACCCAGGATGAAATCGATCTGTCCAAGATAATTCAGGCTGGTCAAATCGCCGGGGAGACTCTTGAGTGAACGTTGAAAATAGCCCAGAGCGGCAAGCAGATGATAACGGCTGCGACCCAATTCGGGAAACATATGGCTAACTTCATAACAAGCCATTCCCAGCCGCTGCAGAAGTCCTCCATTGGCTGGATCGAGGAGACTGAAAATCTTCATGTAAGTGATCTTGCGAAGGACATAGGGAGCGTCGACTTCCTTGCTGTCAAGAAGTACGATCTGGGCTCCAAGATCGGCCAGGTAATGGGGAAAAGCCTCGCGCAGCAGCTCGGCGTAGTCGACTTTCCAGGGGCAGTCGGGAAACTGCCGCAGATAATCGTATACGCCCCGACCGACGGCATCGTCGGAAGGGCCCTCGTCGACTAGGTCTTCCCTGTGAATTGGGAAAGGAATATGGGGAAGCGACAGATCTCTCCGCTGCGCTCCCACGGCCAGGGAGCGTCCTTCCTCGGGAATCCAGAGGAGAAAGGCTTCTGAGAGGGAATCTTGGCTATATGTTTCCTGTGGCATGGAACTGACCTTTCAATCGCGTTGAAGGGGCATTTTATAGAAATCGACCGGATAATTCGGGTCATAGGAAAAAACAAGCGCAGGAGAATGAGGAGCAGCCGTGGCATTCTATCAGAAGGACGCGACGGGAGGGAAGAAGAAGCTCACTGTGAGATTGAAAAAACGGGGGGAGGAAAAAGCAAAGGTGGAGCGTATGCTCCACCTTTATGCCTCCCCTCGGGGAGACGGTAAATGGTGATCCCTACGGGAATCGAACCCGTGTTACCGACGTGAAAGGCCGGTGTCCTAGACCGCTAGACGAAGGGACCGTTATATAGTAAAGGAAAAGCATTCCTTTTT
>NZ_KI421421.1:179416-194357 GCF_000472285.1 Desulfuromonas sp. TF | reverse complement strand
CCGACTGCGGTAAGAAATAGTAGTCAACCCTCAGAAAGGAAAAAGCTCCCGGTGAAAAATGCCGGGAGCTTTTTTTTTGCAGCTCTATTCGATAGGGGACCGGAATAAGAATGAATGCCTTGCGATAACCCTGACTTGTGGTAAATATCAGGAAAAGGGCACCAGCCATCATTCATTTTCTGCTTGAATTGGTTCGAATACTATAGAATTGGGCGTCAACTCGGCCGGAAACTAGAATCCTGAGGATTTTCAGGATGATGCTCTCGCCCGACAAATTGTTCTGGAGGGGATCGCACTGTCAAGCCAATTCGTACCAGCTCTGAACATGCGTAACGCCCGTTTAGAGCCCGAGAGGAAAGGGTCCCCTGAGATGTGCGGCATATTCGGCATATTGCAATATAAACAAGACAACCCTCCTGAAGAATCCCGTCTCCTGGAAACTGCTCGTCTGCTTCAACACAGAGGTCCTGACAACTGTGGAATCTATTCAGATGCCCATTTGGGATTAGTACATGCCCGTCTTTCATTGCTGGATCTCAGCGAAAGAGGAAATCAACCTTTTTGGGATAAAAGCGACCGGTATGGGCTTGTCTACAATGGCGAAATCTATAATTTCAAGGAGCTTAGAGCAGGACTCGAACGGCGTGGGGTTGCCTTTCGAACGAATTGCGATACGGAAGTATTGTTGGAGCACATCATTCATATCGGGATTGAGGCGACTCTTCCCCAACTGGAAGGCATGTTCGCCTTCGGCTTTTATGACAAAAAGGAACAAACGCTGATCCTGGCACGGGACCGCTTCGGCACTAAGCCTCTTTTCATCTATGATGAAGAGGATGCTCTTATTTTCTCTTCTGAAGTAAAAGGGATGATTCCGTGGATCAAGACCGAGCCAGACTGGTTGTCGATCTCCTCTTACCTGTGCGGTTTTTCCGGGCCTTCGAAGGGGCATAGTTTTTTCAAGAAAATCAAAATCCTTCCGCCCGGCACCTTGGTCAGGATCCGTCGGGGCCAGGCAGCTCGCCACGAAAGATTCTTTTCCATGAGCGATTTCTTCGACCCCGATGCTGCTGATCAGCTGAAACACCTTAAACCTCTTCAAATCATAGATCGAACCGAGGAGTTACTGCTTGAGAGTGTAAAAAAACAGCTATTTGCTGACGCTCCTGTGGGGGCTCTATGCAGCGGCGGAGTAGATTCCTCGCTCGTCATGGCAATGGCGGCAAGACACCACAACAATCTTGCGATTTTTCACGCCAATGTTGCTGGACCATTGAGCGAGTATGAGGCCGCTTCTAGCCTTGCTAGACACCTCAAGCTGGATTTAAAAGAGGCGGTAATTAATGACCAGGATTTCATCGACCAGATCCCCGAGGTCATCAAACATTTCGGACACCCCTTCGACATCATTCCCAGTTCCGTGCCTTTCCTGGCCGTCTCCAAAGTAGTGCGTGACAACAGGGTCAAGGCCGTTCTTTCCGGAGAAGGAGCGGACGAATCCTTCTTGGGCTATAAATTTCTCGTTCCGAACGTCTTGAGGTGGAAAAGACAACCCAAAACAGCATTGAAGCAATTTCTAAAAAATCTGGCCAGCTTTGTCAGGCACCAAGGTTCAGACAATTCAATATCACCCGGATTCGTTATGGGTTTTTCGCCTTATACCAGCATTGCATACCACCATTCAGTTAAAAGAAGACCTCCCACTCCGGAACTTGTCATGGGAATGCTCAATCGCTTTGAGGTGGCTTTGGAAACAGAAGAGATATTTACAAATGTCAAAACCTTAAAGAGTTCATCTTGTTCTGCAGACTACATGAGATCTATCGATCTGCTAAATTACAACCTGCGTGTATTGCTTCATCGTAACGATACGATGGGCATGGCTGCGAGCATCGAATCGCGTTTTCCATTTCTCGATAGCTCTTTAGTCAAATTTGCAGTGAATACTCCATACAATCTTAAGATTCGGTTTTCACCGACTGCTTTTGACAAAAACCATTACTTCTTCAAAAGCAAATGGATTCTAAGACAGATAGCGGATCGTTATTTACCAAAAAATCTGAGTCAAAGATCAAAGGGTGCATTTCCGGTTGATGCATTCCAACGTTTAAAAATATCACCAGATTATTTTGAAAATTCTCTAGTTTCCGACATGCTTGAACTTTCTGCCCGCGAAATGAAGTATGTGATGGAAAATTCAGATAAATCCTTAAAATTTAAACTATTGCAACTCGATTGCTGGGCTCACATTTGTCTATACAATTTGTCTGAAGAAACGCTCAATTCGAAACTCAAAAGGTACCTTCAGGTCACCCCATGGCAAGCAGGTTGATCCCTCATTCTCATATCATGAAGAAATCCTGATCAGTCTCAAGAAAGAACCTTTGCAGGGAAAACTGACAGGGAGTTTTTTTGCCTGAGAGCGAGTATCCCGAAAAGCCTTGATTCGTTCCGGGCTCAAGTGCTATAAAAAGCTCTCGTGTAGAAACCATGCCAAGGAGCGCTGAATGTTCGGGTCTCAGTCAAATTTCGTCATGTATGACGAAGAGCTCAAGAGAATATACGTCGTTACCGAGAAGCTTCTGCGCGAATCCAACAGCAAGGTCATTTTTCTTGTCGACAAAAACGGCCAGTTGATTGCAGCCACCGGCGAGACCGAGCACCTGGATACAACCAGCCTGGCGTCCCTGACGGCCGGGAATATCGCTGCAACCGGCGGCCTGGCCAAGCTGATCGGAGAAAAAGAATTTTCCATTCTCTTCCACGAGGGTGAAAAGGACAACATTCATATCTCCATCGTTGCCGGCCGGGTTATTCTGGTGGTCATTTTCGATCAACGCAGTTCCCTGGGCCTGGTGCGGCTCCGGGTCAAGAAGGCCAGCGACGAGCTGGGGGACATCTTCGAGGATCTGGCGCGAAAAACCGCAGAAATGGAAAAGGAGGGAACCGCTCAGAGTCCCTTCGCCGAGATAACCGATGACGACATCGACAATCTCTTCAAGTGACAGGGTAGCCGAGCATGTCTTTCATCAATTACGCCTCGCGCGAAATCAATTGTAAAATCGTCTATTACGGGCCGGGACTCTGCGGCAAGACCACAAACCTGCAGCTGGTCTATCAGAAGACCGCTCCCGAGGCCAAGGGGAAGATGATCTCACTGGCGACCGAAACGGAGCGGACCCTGTTTTTCGATTTCCTTCCCCTGGCCCTTGGCGAAATCCGGGGTTTTAAGACCCGGTTTCACCTTTACACCGTTCCCGGACAGGTTTTTTACGATGCCTCACGCAAGCTGATTCTCAAGGGGGTGGACGGCGTGGTTTTCGTTGCCGATTCTCAGGAGGAGCGGCTCGATGCCAACATCGAAAGTATGGAGAATCTCAAGGACAACCTGGAGGAGCAGGGGTATCAACTGGAAAAGCTTCCCTTCGTCATCCAGTACAACAAACGCGACCTGCCCAACGTCACGGCTGTATCGGAACTGCGCAATCTCCTGAACCCGGATAACGTTCCCGAATTCGAAGCCTGCGCCACGACCGGCGAAGGGGTTTTCGAGACCCTCAAGGCCGTCGCCAAGCAGATACTGATCGATCTGAAAAAAGGGGGAGGGTAGAGCCCTACTCCCGATAAGGTCCGAAAGAAAAAGGCCATTTCCCTTGACTGGAAAATGGCCTTTTTGTCGTTCGCCGGAAGGGCTCAGGATTTCAACTTCCGACTGACAAGGTTGCGAAGGCCGGCAATATCCCCTTTGCAGACATAGCCGTCGGCGCCGAACTCAGCCACCGAGCGCCGCAGGCTGTCCTCATCGTTGGACGAGTAGAGGAGCACCGGCAGGTTTTTTGCGGCAGAGTGCCTCTTGAGCAGGGAACATAAACGATCGCCTGAGAGGGCGGGCATGTTGACGTCGAGAATGATCAGGTCGGGAGAGGACGCCTTAACGACCTCGGAGCTCCGGAATGGAGAATTGTGGACGACAACCTCGTAGCCGGCAAGTTCGAGGAGTTCCTTGGTTGTCAGCAGGTGTTTTTCGTCGTCATCGACGACGAGGATCTTCTTTTTCGTCGGACTCATGCGGCCTCTTTCTTGTTTGCGGTTGGTTTTAAGGGAAGATGAACGGTGAAGGTGGTCCCTTCGCCGTAGGTGCTGGCGACCGTGATCCGACCCTCCAGCAGCGATACGAGCTCCTTGGTGATGGCCAGTCCGAGGCCGGTCCCTTCGTGACGCCGGGTCTTGGCATCCTCCAGTTGAGTGAATGACGTGAAAAGGCGTCCCAGGTCTCCCTTTCGAATGCCCGATCCGGTGTCGGATACCGCCAGTTCAAAGCCGTTCTCCTGGCGCTTCAGGCTCACTGCGATTCGCCCCTTATCGGTGAACTTAGCGGCGTTGCTGCTCAGGTTGGTGAGAATCTGGCGCACCTTGACCCAGTCCGAATGGATGAGCTGGGGTTCGGGTCCGGCGGCTACCTCGAGAACGACCGGCTTTTCGCCCAGCAGAATGCGGGTGGTCTCGGCCACCTCCTGCAGAAGGGCGATCAGATCGAATTCCTCGACGATGATATCCATCCTCCCGGCTTCGATCTTGGAAAGATCGAGGATATTGGTGATAAGAGTGCGCAGGTTGACGGCGCTGCTCGAGAGCAGGGAGAGCTTTTCCGGCAGATGTTGACTCTGACCCCCCTCGACGGCCATCTGCATCAGTTCCGACAGTCCAATGATGGCGTTGACCGGTGAGCGAAGCTCATGGGTGACATGGGCAATGAATCGGGACTTCATGTCGGTCACCTTCTTCATCTCCCGGGCCTTGGTCAGGGCCACCTCTTTCTGGACCATGCTCTGCGTCAGAGCGTTCCCCTGCTCCACCACCAGACGCTTGACCGAAAGAAGTCCCTTGAAGCGGCCCGCCTCGTCCACCACCAGGATCTCGTCGTAGATGTCCTTGAATTCCCTCCTCATCGCCTTGTCCAGCACGATTTCGAGGTTTTCGTCCTCGCCGACCATCAACGGTTCGCGGTCGGCGATCTCCAGAATGGGGTCCCTTCCGAACAGTTCGAAGCCGAACCGGTTGAACAGGATGGACATGACCTTGCCGCGGGTGGCCAGTCCGCAGGGACGTCCTTCTTCCACAAGGGCCAAGGCCTCGATGTCCTGTTCGGCGAAAAAGCGATCAGCCACCCTTTCGACCCGCATGGTGGGGGAGACCTGCTCTCGCGATGAAATCAGGAACTTGACGGGGCAGCGTTCCTCAACTGATTGATCCATGACTCTTCTCCCGGGACTGCGGTGGCTGCCCCTTGCGGTTTGTCGCCTATAGTCGGGTCGGATAATTAGGGCTTGTTTGGCGGAGGATTATTTTTTGGTTAGAGGACATCAGGCCGATCTCGACGCCTAACCAACTTTGAAGAATGGCGTAACCGCCAATTAACATGCTTCCGCTAGACTCGGACCTGAAAAAAATACCGCTTTGATCATGCAAACCGATCCCCACAGGAGGATTGGCCCATGCGTATTTCCGTCGTATCGGAAACCTTCATTCCGCAGGTGAACGGGGTCTCACGCACCCTGGACCGTCTGGTCCGTCACCTGACTTCGCAGGGAGATCGGGTCCAGGTGGTCATCCCCAGGTACCGGGAGACCGCTCCCCTTCTGCCGAAAAACCTGGAAAAGAGCGAATGGGACGGCCCCTCTCTCCCCTTCTACCCCGAGGTGCGGCTGCCGCTGGTCACCCCGGCCGGTCTGCGGCAGACCTTTAAAGCCTTCGCTCCCCAACTTGTGCATATCGCCACCGAGGGTCCCCTCGGCTGGTCCGCCCTGAAGGCCGCCCACGACCTGGGGGTGCCGATCGTCAGTTCCTATCACACCAATTTCCCCCAGTACCTGGCAAACTACCGGCTCGGTTTCCTTGAGAAGACGGCATGGCGCTATCTGTGCCGTTTTCACAATGCCACCCGGATGACTTTCTGCCCCACTCCCTCTATCCGAGACCGGCTCCTCGAAAGGGGTTTTCGCGACCTTGAGCTCTGGAGTCGGGGGGTGGACAGCTTGCAGTTCAATCCTCTGAACCGGGACGAGGTTGTGCGGCGGGAATTGGGTATCGATCCACAAGAGAAGGTGATCGCGTACGTCGGGCGCCTGGCGGCCGAGAAGAACCTGGAGATGCTGCTGGAGAGCTGGCGCCTGCTGCCCGGGCGGGAGAAGTATCGGCTGCTGTTGATCGGTGACGGCCCCCTTCGTCCACGCCTGGAGAGGTGCGCGGACAGCGGGGTGATCTTCGCCGGCTACTGGTACGGATACGAGCTGGCGCGGCTTTACGCCTCGGCCGACCTGTTCGTCTTTCCCTCGCTGAGCGACACCTTCGGCAACGTTATTCTCGAGGCGATGGCGTCGGGGCTGCCCGTGGTAGCCTTTCAGGTACCCGGCCCCGGGGACATCCTGCGGGAGGGAGAAACCGGGATGTTCGCCGGACGCATCGATGCCGAAGGCCTCGCCCGAGCCATGCATTCGCTGCTCAGCCAGCCGGAGCGCATGCGGACCATGGGGGTAAATGCCAGAAGGTATGCCGAACGCCAGAACTGGAAGGACATCCTTGAACATCTTCGCCACACCTATCAAACCATCATCGCCACCCCCTCGCATCGCAGCCACAGACCTTGAGCAACGCTGACGGAACTGCTGCATGACATATCGGCACCTGGAGCCTCCCGGCGCCTTCAGGCCACCTTCCCTCGGATCACGCCATAAGCACCTTCGACGGCATTGGCCTTTTTTTACCCATCGCCAGGTGATCGGCTATCTCGGCCTGCATAACGCAACGTTTGGGGTGGACCAATTAAAAAAAGCCGGCCCCCACCCTCCGGGGGACCGGCCGACTGCATGGCAGAAGCGGAGGTTGGAGGAAGATCAGAACACGTACTGAGCCTGCACGAACACCTCGTCCTCGTCGACTCCGTCGGCTCCCTTGAGGTTCTCGCCCATCCGATAGGTGGCCTGGAGCTTGATGTCGTGCTTCTTGAAGAAGTAGTTGGCGCCCACCGACGTGCGGGTCCATTCCTCGGCGTAGTTGTCGGCGTCCTGCCACTCGTAGCCGGCGACCAGCTCCAGCTTGCTCGGGATGACCATGTAGCCCCCTTCGACGGCCCAGTTCTCCAGGTCGGTCTCGCCGTCCTCGTAGATGCCGCCGGTGAAGGTGTCATCGATGCTCTCGGCGTTGAAGAGGTTGTACTGGGCGTCGACGGAGAAACCGTAGCCGCGCAGCGCTCCGCTGATTTCGAAGCCGGTGACGGTGTCGACGTCAGCCTTGCTGGCGCTTGTGGAGAGGCCGGTCGCCTCGTCGGTGAAGGTGTTGTTGTCGTCGTCGTTGTTCCAGGTGAAGGCGGCGACGCTGATGGTGGCTTTGAGCTCCCGCTCGAAGTCCCCTTGTCCCATGGCCAGGTAGCCGAGGGGGTGGAAATCGACGCGGCCGCCGAAGATCCAGCCTTCATTGAAGTCGGCATCCCGATTGATCGGGGTGTCGAAATCGAGCTTGGCGACGTCGGGATCGATGGAGGCGGAGGCGCCTGCAGCGTGCAGCTCGAGCTTTTTGTCCAGGAGGGCGTAATGGAGGAAGACTCCGGCGTTGCGTTCCGGGGAACCGAAGTCGTGGTCACCGACGAAGGTGCGCTCGACCAGCTGCTGCTTATTGGAGGAGGTCATGTCCTCGCGGGAGAAGGGGAAATAGGCATTACCGACGGTGACCTTCAGGTCCTTGACGCCGGTGTACTGGAAGTAGGCGTCCTTGACGGCGATCTCGTTGCTCCCTTCGGCCTTCCCCATGTCCCACTGGAACTTGCCTTTCCAGTTCTTGTGCAGGCTCCCCTCGATGTAGGGGCGGAAGCGGCGGAAGAAGACTTCATCGGTGGAGTCTCCCTCGTCGGGATCGACCTGATGGTACTGGAGGTGAATGCGCCCCCCCATCTTGACGTACTTGTCTCCATCCTTGTAAACGGTGATGCCGGAGGCCCCGGCATTTCCAGCGGCGATCAGCCCCAGCAGGGCGACGCCGGCAAGGACCTTCAGAATCGTTTGCTTCTTCATTGCGTACTCCTTGTTCATAATAATTAAGGGTCAAAATACGGTTTTTCACATTCCTTCTTCTTACGGTATCTGCGTGGCCCAACCTCCTTCTCAAGAATGTTTTCCTGTCCGTGATGCTTGGAACATCTAAGAGAGTCTCTGTTCAGACGGTGTTAGCAGAGCGTTTTTTTCAGGTTTCGGCGGTCATTCTCAGGCGGTCGAGGTCCGGATGTGGCGGCTGTAATTTTTGGCCGGACTGGTCCGCAGGCAGCGGAAGAGAAAGAAAGGGCAGTTATCGAAGTCCTCGGAAAGGCAGTATTTGATCTTGCGCTGCAGATCGGGTACAAGACCGGAATTCGAGGCCAGACACAAGCGCCGATCCGGACGGCAGAAGGGGCAGGTGGCGGGAGACCCGGTTTCAATGGAGTAACGGATGTTATTTTGCATCACAGTCCCTCCGCCAGTTCGCGCCGCCGGGGCGAGAAGCGGATCGCCATGATCCGCACGAACATGAGTGTGAGCACGAGGAGAATGACCATGCCCACCCGGACGGGGTCGATTTCCCGGTACCAGAAAGCCATGATTTCGGTGAGAACCGCCACCAGTACGGCGTCGATGAGATAGGTGACCTTGACCCGTCCTTCGATGAAGTAGGCGAGGGCGGTGCGGTAGACCTCCACGATGGCCAGCCCCGTCAGGACATCGACCAGGATCTGTTTGAAGTGGTGATGCAGTTCCGTCTCCTGTCCCACTGCGGCAAAACAATGCCCCAGGTCGATGAAGGTTTGGATGACCACGGCGCCGATGGTCCCTACCAGGGCCAGCAGGATGAGACAGAGCAGGGCCTTGATCGCCTGTTCGAAGAAGTGGCCCGGAAAATCGAGGAGCATTTTTGTGTCCAAGGGTGTTCCTTTCACATATGTTGAAAATTTTTTCACGTATGCCCATGGGGGATATCCGATGGACACTAATTGCGACGATCAGACCTTTTTTATGTTAAGAATAGTTGAAGGTCCTGTTATTTTTATCTTAGCGCTGGGTGCACAGTATCTAATCAAATCCTAACAATGCCGTTCCTATACTCCCGGAAAATTAACGGAGAGGTGAAATGGGTAAAGAACAAATGGGTAAAGAACATATCCTGGTGATTGAGGACGAAGAGGACATTCTGGCCGTGATCCACTACAACCTGGCGAGGGAGGGTTACCGGGTGACCTCCCGCACCACCGGCGAGGAAGGGCTTCAGGCGGCCCGCGAAGCCTCCCCCGATCTGGTGGTGCTCGATCTGATGCTCCCCGGGATCGACGGCATGGAAGTCTGCCGCCGCCTGCGAAAGGATCCGGCGACCGCCCGGATTTCGGTCGTGATGCTCACCGCCAAGGGCGAGGAGGCCGATATCGTCGGCGGTCTGGAGATGGGAGCCGACGACTATGTGACCAAACCTTTCAGCCAGAAGGTGCTTTCGGCCCGAATCAAGACGGTCCTGCGCCGCCGGGAGCAGGAAGCCAGAGAGGCGGCGGCACCGATCAGGATCCACGAAGTGGTGATTCATCCCGGGCGCAATGAGGTGCTGGTCTCGGACGAATCGGTCGAGCTGACCTATACCGAATTCCGGGTCCTTTCCCTTCTGGCGTCCCGCCCCGGTTGGGTCTTCAGCCGCACCCAGATCGTCGACGCGGTGCGCGGCGAAGGCTATGCGGTGACCGACCGCGCGGTTGACGTCCAGATCGTGGGGCTGCGCAAGAAACTCGGCGAATGCGGCCGGTATATCGAAACCGTGCGCGGCGTCGGTTATCGGTTCAAGGAGTAAGATCGTGGGGCGCAGGCGTCTTCTCTGGCAGCTCTATCCGAGCTATCTGATCATTACCGGGATCGCTTTGGCGGCGGTGACCTGGTACATTTCCGGAGCCCTGCGCAACTTTCATTCCGAGCAGACAGCTCTCGATCTGAAAGCTCGGGCCCGGTTGATCGAAAATCAGGTGATGGATCGTCTTTGGCCGAACGAAACTCCATCTGTGGACGCTCTCGTCAAAAAACTCGGAGCAGATTCGGCGACCCGGATTACGGTGGTGCGGCCGGACGGAACGGTCTTGGGGGACTCGCAGGAAGATCCGGCGCGTATGGAAAATCACGCCGACCGGCCGGAAATCATGGCCGCTCTGCAGGGAGAAGTGGGAAAATCGACTCGTTACAGTCATACCGTGCAGCAGGAGATGATGTACGTGGCGGTTCCGATGACCGTGAAGGAAGGGATCGCAGCGGTGGTTCGCACAGCGATTCCGGTGACCGCCATGGACCGAACCATGAACGAGATCTACGGGCATCTGGCCAGGGGAGGCCTGCTCATCGCCTTCTCCGCCGCCGTGCTGAGCTTGATCGTTTCCCGGCGCATCAGCCGTCCCCTGGAGGAGATGGAGCGCGGAGCCCGGCGCTTTGCCCGTGGCGAACTCGGCCGGCGCCTGCCCATTACCGGCTCGGAGGAGATCGCGGCGCTGGCCGATGCCCTCAATCAAATGGCTGCTCAACTCGACGAGCGTCTGCGCCTGGTGGTGCGCGAGCGCAATGAGCGCGAGGCGATGCTGGGGAGCATGGTCGAGGGGGTGCTGGCGGTCGATACGGCGGAGCGGATCATTCGTCTGAACCGGGCGGCGGCGAGGCTCATCGGCGTCCCGGCAGGAGAGGTTCAGGGCCGGTCGATTCAGGAGGTGGTGCGCAAGGTCGACCTGCAGCGATTCGTCCGTCAGATTCTGCAGGAGGAAGGCCCGGTGGAAGGGGATCTGGTGATGCGCGGCAATGAGGGGGAGCGCTTTCTCCAGGCCCACGGCACCCGGTTGCGCGGCGATCAGGGGCAACAGATCGGAGCGCTGATCGTCCTCAATGACGTTACCCGGCTGCGCCGACTGGAAAACCTCCGCAGCGAGTTCGTGGCCAATGTTTCCCACGAGCTGAAGACACCGGTGACCGCCATCAAGGGAGCGGCGGAAACTCTCCTTGCCGGGGCGCTGGAAGATCCGAAAGGGGCCGAGCGCTTCATCGGCATCGTCGCAAAACAGGCCGACCGCCTGGGGGCCATCATCGATGATCTGCTCGCGCTCTCCCGAATCGA
Organism: Desulfuromonas sp. TF; assembly: GCF_000472285.1. Lineage (NCBI taxonomy): Bacteria > Pseudomonadati > Thermodesulfobacteriota > Desulfuromonadia > Desulfuromonadales > Desulfuromonadaceae > Desulfuromonas > Desulfuromonas sp. TF. Next base: position 183,206 of record NZ_KI421421.1, on the reverse strand, counting down.
GCAGGAGGCCGGTCTCGAGGGGGTAGCTCTGGAGGAGGGGAATCTCCGTCCGGTGTTGGAGGGGGCAATTCAGACCTGCGCCATGGCTGCCGGCGAGAAGGACATCCGCATCAATCTCTTCTGCGACCCGGAGCTGCGAGCCGGAATCAACGCCCCGCTGCTGGAACAGGCCGTAGTCAATCTGCTGACCAATGCCGTCAAGTACAGTGACAAAGGAGGAATAATTGTGGTGGACGCTTCCCTGCATGCCGAACGAGTGATGATCAAGGTGCAGGACTTCGGCTGCGGCATCGATCCGCAACACCTCCCCCGTCTCTTCGAACGTTTCTACCGGGTCGACCGGGCCAGGAGCCGGGCACTCGGCGGCACCGGCCTCGGCCTGTCCATCGTCAAGCACATCGTCCAGTCCCACGGCGGCGAGGTCGTGGTCAACAGCACGCCGGGCAAGGGAAGCGTCTTCACCATCATCCTTCCCGCCCCTTAAGGGCCGATGAAAAACCAGCCTTCGCCAAGGCTATGGCCTGGCGAGCGCCCATCTGCTGCGTTCCCCTCATCCTTCGTCAACGACGTACCTTCCGGTACGATTTCAGGCGCCTTGCATCTGGACATTTTTGATCAGCCCGAGTAGACCGAATCGTTCAACCCCTCTCTTTCATCCATTCCTCATCTTCTCCTAACACATTCCTAACATCCATCTTCTATAGATCCTTCAAGTATCTCCTCCGGCATTCAACCGTGGGAATTTGCACAATTGTCACAGGTTGCTAACCCGGGTCTAACACGGCGGGGAGATGATCAGGGCAGATAACGGCTCCACCACGATGGGCGGAGCACAATACCCCTGAAGAAAGAAGGAGATCATTCAATGCACAAACATGCAGGCAAGATGGCGAGACTGGTTTCAACCATGGCCCTGACGGCCGCTGTGGTTCTGAGCGGAGGCAATGCGATCGCCCAGGTCGATCCCGGTCTGAAGGATTACGCCAAGACCACGGGGGTGGCCGGCAACCTCAACAGCATCGGTTCCGACACCCTGAACAACCTCATGACCTTCTGGGCCGAAGGGTTCCGCAAGCAGTATCCCAACGTCAACATCCAGATCGAAGGGAAAGGTTCCTCCACCGCGCCTCCCGCTCTGATCGAGGGAGTAGCTCAGATCGGGCCGATGTCGCGGGCGATGAAGAAGGAGGAGATCGAGAAGTTCGAGAACAAATACGGCTACAAGCCGACCGAGATCGGCGTCGCCCTCGACTCCCTCGCTGTCTACGTCAACAAAGACAACCCCCTGAAGGAGATCTCCATGGAGGAAGTGGACGCCATTTTCTCCAAGACCCGCAAGGGCGGCCATCCCACCGACATTACGACCTGGGGGCAGCTCGGGCTGACCGGTCAGTGGGCAAATCAGCCGCTCAGCATCTACGGCCGCAACTCGGCCTCCGGCACCTACGGCTTCTTCAAGGAGAAGGCGCTGTTCAAGGGTGACTACAAGGACACCGTCAAGGAGCAGCCCGGCTCCGCCTCGGTGGTACTGTCAGTGACCGAGGATAAATCCGGCATCGGCTACTCGGGGATCGGGTACAAGACCTCCGGCGTCAAGGCGGTCTCCGTGTCCAAGAAGAAGGGTGAGCAGGCCTACGAGCCGACCGCCGAGAACGTTGTCGGTAAGAAGTATCCCCTCGGCCGCATGCTTTACCTTTACGTGGCGAAGGAGCCGAACAAGCCCCTGCCCAAGCTGACCGAGGAATTCCTGAAGTACGTCCTGTCGAAGGAAGGGCAGGAAATCGTGGTGAAGGACGGCTACTTCCCTCTGCCGGCCAAAGTCGCCGACAAGCAGAAAGAGGCCTTCCTGAAGTAAGCCCGGCCTCTGAACCGTACCGGTCAGCGGTCCTGTCTGCAAGCCCCAAGCGGACAGGACCGCTGCCGCGTCTGATGGGCAGGAAGAACGCATGGATCGAAACGTTCTCAAGAGAGTCAAATCCCGGGACCGCGTAGCCCGCTGGATCATTACATTGGGGGGGATGGCCATCATCGCCAGCGTCCTGCTCATCCTCTTTCTGATCGTAGAGGTGACTCTGCCTCTCTTCCGGGATGCCCGGGCCGATCTCTACGCCAGGTTCACCTTCTCCCCCGGTGAGCTGCAGGGGAAGATCATGGCCGCCGGGACCGACGAGTATCTCGAGACCCCCATGGTTCTGGACGAGGGGGGAAACTTCGTCTTTTTCGACCCCCGCAGCCAGACCATCCTAGGCCGCCTCTCCGCCGAACCGCCGGACGGAGGGGACCGCCTGGTTGCGGTGGAGTCCCAGGGTGAGCAGGTCTATGGCCTGATGTGGAACGACGGTTCGCTGACCGTGGAGGAACTCCAGTTTCGTCCGGTCTTCGATGCGGAGGGACGGCGGACCATCTCCCGGCGCCTCGAGCGTCTGGCGGCTTTCCCCCCCCCGGATGGCGGGCGGCCGGTGCGATCGATGGCCCGGGTCGGGGAGGAGATTCGGCTGCGGATCGACCTCAGAGAGGACGGACAGCTGCAGGTGGTCCAGGAGGCGGTCACCGTTGATTTTCTCGGCAACGAGGAAAAGGAGGAGCACGCCTTTGCCCTGGAGGATGCGCAGCCGGAGCGGGTGACCGCCCTGGCCGTCGACGGCAACGGAAGCACCCTCTATGCCGGCACCGACCAGGGGACCCTGCTGCGCTGGGACCTGGCCGATCCGGGGAGTCCGGAGCTGCTGGAAAAGACCGCCGCTTTTGCAGACCGGCGGGCGATCACCGCCCTCGGTCTGGTGCTGGGGGACATCTCGCTTGCTGTCGGGGACTCGAACGGGGGGCTCAGTACCTGGTTTCCGGTCGCCGGCGAATCGGGCGGGAGGAGGCTTCGGAAGATCCACACCCTGGCCGGCCATCAGGCTCCGGTGGAAATCATCCAGCCCTCGGAGAGGGATAAATCGATCCTCAGCCTCGACCGCAACGGGATTATGCACCTCGACCACATGACCAGCGAGCGCCATCTGCTGACCCTGGACGACTACAAGGCACTGGTGCATTTCGACTTCTCCGCCCGCGGGAACGGGATCGTTGCCGTGAACACGGAAGGGCAGGCGATCGTATGGACGGTCGACAACCCCCACCCCGAAATCAGCATGCAGACGCTCTTCGGCAAGGTCTGGTACGAAAGCTACGACCGGCCGACATGGGTATGGCAGTCCTCCTCCGCCAGCGATGATTTCGAGCCGAAACTGAGCCTGACCCCACTGATTTACGGCACCATCAAGGGGACCGTCTACGCGATGCTCTTCGCCATCCCCCTGGCCCTGCTTGGAGCCATCTATACCAGCCAGTTCGGCAGCCCGCGGGTTCGCCAGGTTATTAAGCCGATGGTGGAGATCATGGCCGCAATTCCCTCGGTGGTCATAGGCTTCCTGGCCGCCCTGTGGCTGGCGCCGCTGCTGGAAAAACACATCTCCGGCTTTTTCATCAGCCTGGCCTTCCTGCCGACCTCCCTCATCCTGGCGATTCTGGCATGGCAATGGCTGCGCCGCGCCGAGCCGCTCAAGCGCCTGGAGCGGGGATATGAATTTCTGGCCATCCTGCCGGTCCTCGTCCTGGCGGTGGCGATCTCCCTCATCCTTGGCCCCTTCATCGAGACCGTGCTCTTCGACGGGAACTTCCGGCAATGGCTCTATGAACAGGCCGGAGCGCGGTACGACCAGCGCAACTGCATCGTCATCGCCTTTGCCCTGGGATTTGCGGTCATTCCGATCATCTTCACCATCGCCGAGGATTCCCTCTCCAA
>NZ_KI421421.1:162585-179338 GCF_000472285.1 Desulfuromonas sp. TF | reverse complement strand
CCATGGGCCCCAGCCGCTGGCAGACGGTGTGGCGGGTGATCCTTCCCTCGGCCAGCCCGGGAATCTTCGCCGGAACCATGATCGGTTTCGGCCGCGCCATCGGCGAGACGATGATCGTGCTCATGGCCACCGGCAACACCGCCATCATGGACTGGAGCATCTTCAACGGCATGCGCCCTCTTTCGGCCAATATCGCCGTAGAAATTCCAGAGGCGCCGTTCGGCGGGACCCTCTACCGGATACTCTTCCTGTCGGCGGTGATCCTTTTCGCGTTCACCTTCATCCTGAACACGGCTGCGGAAATTGTCCGTCAGCGACTGCGGAAAAAATATGGACGATTCTGAAAAAAGGACGCACTGGCGCCTTGACGATGGCGGATTGAGCGAGATCGAGATTCCTTCCAAAACGGGCGCCCCGGCCGAAGCGCGGAAACGGCCGAGGGCGGCCGAACAGAGACGACGCTCCGCCCTGCGGAAATATCTGCGGGAGGGGGAGCCGTTCGTCTGGCTTACCGGGGCGGCGCTTACGCTGACCCTTCTGATCGCCGCCACACTTATGGTGGTGGTGATGGTGAACGGCCTGGGGGTCTTCTGGCCGTCCCGGGTGGCCGAGGCCACCCTCGAGGACGACACCCGCATCATGGGTGAAGTGGTCCAGCGCGAGCCACGCCCGTCCGGGGAAGGGGAGCGGCTGCAATTCAAGACCGGGAATCGCGACTTGTACGGCCTGGATTTCCGCTGGGTAAACGGGTCTGCCATCGCCGCCCTGGAATACCCGCCGACGGCCATTGCGCTGGAAAGGATGGAGTACGGGAATTTCTACGGTTACCTCAAAGAGGTGACTGCGCCCGGCCTGGTGGAGGGGAGCAGACCCTGGCAGATGTTGGAGACGGCCCATGCGGCCATGGAGAAGGTTCTCGCCGAAGTGAAGGTGCTCGATCTTCGTTTGGCCGACGTCAGCAATCGGATGGAGAGTCTGCGCCTGCAGGCGCTCAAGGTCTCCTATCGCTCCGACGGCCAGGATACTCCGGAGCTGCGGGAACTGGTGCGGAAATCCGCCCTGCTTCAGGAAGACTTCGGTCAGCTCATTGACGAGCACACGGCCCGCAGCGTCGATCTCCAGGGCTATGCCGCTACCTTCGCGGACGCAGACGGGCGCGAAAAGGTCATTCCCCTGGCGCAGATCGTCCGCTTTTATCAGCCCAATACCATGTCCACAGGGGAGAAGGTCCTTTTCTACCTGACCAATTTGAAAGAACTGGTATTGGGTCAACCGCGTGAATCCAATACGGAGGGGGGACTCTTTCCGGCGATTTTCGGCACGGTGATGCTGATCTTCCTGATGAGTCTGGTCACCTTCCCCCTGGGGGTGGTCGCCGCCATCTATCTGCGCGAATATGCGAAGGAGGGCGTTCTGGTGCGACTGGTGCGCATCGCCGTCAACAATCTTGCCGGCATCCCTTCCATCGTCTACGGCATCTTCGGCCTCGGATTTTTCGTTTACGGCATCGGCGCTTCGATCGATCAGCTCTTCTTCCCCGAGCGTCTGCCCACCCCGACCTTCGGCACCGGCGGCATTCTCTGGGCGAGTCTGACTCTCGCCCTGCTGACCGTGCCGGTCGTCATCGTCGCCACCGAGGAGGCCCTCGGCGCCATTCCCGCCGGCATCCGCGAGGGGTCGCTGTCGCTCGGCGCAACCAAGTTCCAGACCTTGATGCGCAACCTGCTGCCGATGGCCTCTCCAGGCATCATGACCGGCCTCATCCTGGCCATGGCCCGCGCCGCCGGGGAGGTCGCGCCGCTGATGATCACCGGGGTGGTAAAGCTGGCGCCGGCGCTGCCGCTCGACGGCAACTTCCCCTATCTTCATCTCGACCGCAAGTTCATGCACCTCGGTTTTCACATCTACGACATCGGCTTTCAGTCCCCCAACGTCGAGGCTGCCAAGCCGATGGTCTTCGTGACCACCCTGCTGCTGGTGCTGATCGTGGTGCTCATGAGCAGCGTGGCCATCGTCCTGCGCAACCGCATGAAAAAACGCTATACCTATGGCAGCTTTTAACCACCAAGAAGGATGCAGTCATGAACAAAACCACCAACTTCCGGTTTGAAGATCCCGTCATAGAGGTGGAGAACCTCCACTTCTATTACGGCAGCGCGGAAGCCCTGCATAACCTCAATATCGCCTTTCCGAGCCGGCAGGTCACCGCCCTGATCGGTCCCTCCGGCTGTGGCAAATCGACCTTCCTGCGCTGTCTCAACCGGATGAACGACCTGGTCGACGTCGCCCGGGTGACCGGCAGCATCCGTCTGCGCGGGACCGAGATCAACTCGACGGCGATGGACGTCATCGAGCTGCGGCGCCGGGTGGGGATGGTCTTCCAGAAGTCGAACCCTTTTCCCAAATCGGTCTACGAAAACGTCATCTACGGTCTGCGCATCGCCGGGGTGAAGAACAAGGCGGTGCTCGACGAGACGGTCGAGCGCAGCCTGAGGGAGGCCGCCCTGTGGGACGAGATCAAGGACCGGCTTCACGACAGCGCCCTGGGGCTCTCAGGGGGGCAGCAGCAGCGGCTGTGCATCGCCCGGGCCATCGCCGTCAACCCCGAAGTCATCCTCATGGACGAGCCGTGCAGCGCCCTCGATCCCAAATCGACGGCACGGGTGGAAGAGCTGATCGGAGAGCTGCGCAAAGAGTTCACCATCATCATCGTCACCCACAACATGCAGCAGGCCGCCCGGGTCTCCGATTATACCGCCTTTCTCTACGAGGGATTGCTGATCGAACACGGCCTGACGAAAAAAATATTCATGAAACCGAAAAACAAGCAGACTGAAGACTACATCACCGGACGCTTCGGCTGAGGAGGGAAGTTCCCATGACGCAACTGATGCAGCACGAACTGGATAAACTGAAGAAACAGCTTCTGGAGCTCTCGGCGGTGATCGAGGAGTCGGTGCAGTCCTCCATCACCTCTCTGGAGAAGATCGACCGGGTTCTGGCCGAAAAGGTCATCGCGGGCGACGACCAGATCGACCGGATGGAGGTCGAGCTTGAGGAGGAATGCCTCAAGGTCCTGGCCCTCCATCAGCCCGTGGCCATCGATCTGCGGTTCATCATCGCCGTGCTCAAGATCAACAACGACCTGGAGCGGATCGGCGATCTGTCCGCCAACATCGCCGAACGGACCGTCGCCCTGGCGGAATCAGCCCGGATAGATCCGCCCTTCGATTTCACGGCGATGGCGGCCAGCACCCAGCAGATGCTCAAGGGGAGTCTCGATTGCCTGGTGCAGATGGATACCGCCCTGGCGCAGCATGTCCTCGATCTCGACGATGAGGTCGACGCGATGCACAGCCGCAACTTCCAATTGATCAAGGACCAGATCCGGCAGCATCCGGATCATCTCGAAAGCCTCTCGCACTATCTCACCGTCTCCCGGCACCTGGAGCGGATCGCCGATCTTGCCACCAACATCGCCGAGGACGTCTACTACATGATCGAAGGAGAGATCGTGCGGCATACCAGCGAATGGCCTCGCTGACAACGCGAACAGGAATTCGTCAGATTGCATGGACGTATTTACGAAGCCTCTCGGAATGCTGAGAACATCCTGGTATTATTTTGCGCGGGCGAGATCGATCTTACCACCGACGCAATTAATCCGCCCGCAGGGTGGCAAAAACCATGGTTGTTGTTAAACTGAAACTGACGGAAATCATCGGATTTTTAAATGGATACCTGTCTTGTACATCCTGGAAAGAGAAGGAGGTCGTTTTGATCTGGATATTTTTCGGAATATTCGCATTCGGAGCGCTGATTGGCGTGCTGTTCGTGGCACTGCTTTCCGTCGCCAAGGACCAGGAAGCCGCTTCAGACTGGTGGAATGAACCATCTGCGAGGCTGGAAACGGTCAAGAACAGTTCCAGGGATTGACGATTTCCCCATCCGTTCCTCGCCGGGTTTGCTCCATTGCTCATATTCCGTGCAAAGGAGTGACAATCCATGAAGAACGAACTGCAGACGTACGACGCCGAACCCGAGTTTGAAGAGGTTTGGCCTGCCCTGCGGGGACACCGTTATGCCTGGCTGGACGACTATCTGGAGTTGATCGGTGAAGAGGCCGTAGAGCGCATCGCCCGAAAGGTGGAATCGCTTTCCGGCCTGGAGCTTCAGTTCATCAACTCGACCAAACAGGGGGGAGGGGTGGCCGAAATCCTTCGCTCCCTGGTGCCGTTGATGAACGGCATCGGCATCCGGGCTCATTGGACGAGCATCGTCGGGCCTCCCTCCTTTTATGACGTCACCAAATCTATTCACAACATGCTTCAGGGCCAGGACGGCAACCTGAACGCCGAAGAAAAGACTCTCTTCGAGGAGACGGTCGCCGCAAACGCACCGATCATCGATCTCAAAAGCGATGTCGTGGTGGTTCACGACCCCCAGCCGCTCCCCCTTATCCGCTATCGGCACGGCCAGCGCCGCTGGATCTGGAGGTGCCACATTGATCTCTCCCTGCCGAATACGCAGGTACGGGACTATCTTCTGCCGATGGTGGAAGGCTACGACGCCACGATCTATACCCTCCCCGAGTACGCAATGGCGTTGAAGTCGCCTACCCACATTCTCATGCCGGCGATCGACCCCTTCACCATCAAGAACCGGAAGCAGAACGAGCAGGACGCGTGGAACCGCCTCAAGCAGTACGGCATCCCCGATGATCGCCCGATCGTTACCCAGATATCCCGCTTTGACCCCTGGAAAGACCCGCGCGGCGTCATCGAGGCCTGCAACATGGCCCGGCGTGAGGTCGATTTCACCCTGGTGCTCCTGGGCAATTTTGCAAGCGACGACCCTGAGGGAATGCGAATTTACGAGCAGCTTCTCGAACTCCGGGATGAGCGCACCCTTGTCCTGGTGGACGGGGACGACCAACTGCTGGTCAACGCACTGCAGAGCCAGTCTGCCATCGTGCTCCAGAAATCGATCCGGGAAGGTTTCGGGCTGACGGTGGCCGAGGCCATGTGGAAGGGAAAGCCGGTGATCGCCGGCCGTGCCGGAGGAATCGTCCGGCAGATCGAGGACGGCTTCAACGGCTACCTGGTCTCTTCCGTCGAGGAGACCGCGGCGCGGATTGTTCAGATCCTGCGCGAGCCGGCCCTGGGTCGCCGTCTCGGCCGCAATGCCCGGCGCACGGTTCAGGAGAATTTCCTGTTGACCCGTTTGCTGGAGCAATATCTGGATCTACTGCGCACCACCTAGGAGGCTGATGAAAAACGCCCATCTGCGGCGTTGGCCTCATCCTTCGTCAACGACGTATCTTCCAGGTACGCCTTATCCCTCAGGATTTCAGCCGCCTTGCATCTGGGCATTTTTGATCAGCCTAGGGGAAAACCACTTTTTCAACACCTGCAAGGCTTCGCCTTGCCCGCTCAGGGCTTCTCCACGTACCCTTCCTTTTCCAGATACAGAAGGATGGACTGGGCGGCCTCGTCCGCCGACATGGTGGAGGTGTCCAAGGCAACGTCCGGATTCTCCGGGACTTCATAGGGATCGTCGATGCCCGTAAAACCCTTCACCAGACCAGCCCTCGCCTTGGCGTAGAGCCCCTTGCGATCCCGCATTTCACAAATCTCGATCGGCGTGGAGACGAAGACTTCGATGAAGCCGCCATGCAGAGTAATGGTTTCGCGGACCTTGCGCCGCAAGGCGGCATAGGGAGCGATCGGCGCGCAGATGGCGATGCCGCGGTTCTTGGTGATCTCGCTGGCCACGAAGCCGATTCTCTCCACGTTCAGGTTGCGGTGTTCCTTGGAAAAGCCCAGCTCGCTGGAGAGATTCTTTCGTACGATGTCGCCGTCCAGCAGGGTTACCGGCCGGTGATTGATTTCCATGAGCTTGGCCAGAAGGATGTTGGCGATGGTCGATTTTCCCGAGCCGGAGAGGCCGGTGAAGAAAATCGTGAATCCCTGCTCGGTGCGGGGAGGAAAAGTGTGCCGCAACTCACGGACAACCTCCGGATAGGAATACCAGGCCGGCATCTCCAGTCCTTCGCGCAGCCTGCGGCGGAATTCCGTCCCGGAAAGAGATAGAATCCGGACCGATTCGGGGACGCTGGACCGCTCCAGGTACTGAGCAAGCTCCTCCACGTAGACCATCTCGGAAAAGGGGACCAGGGTGATCCCCATCTCCTCCTCGTGCTTGCGGAACAGCTCCTGGGCCTCGTACGGATCGTAAACGGGTTCCCCGTTGTTCACGTTTCCCGGGTCGGCGTGGTTGCGCCCCACGATGAAATGGGTGCAGCCGTAATTTTTGCGGATGAGGCCGTGCCACAGCGCCTCGCGCGGACCCGCCATGCGCATGGCCAGCGGCAGAAGACTCAGCATCGTGGTCTGCTCCGGGTAATGCTTGAGAACTTCACGGTAGCACCGCACCCGGGCGTAATAGTCGACGTCGCCCGGCTTGGTCTGGCCGACGACCGGGTGAAGCAGCAGGTTCGCTTCCACCTGGGAGGCCGCCAGCTTGGTGAGCTCGACGTGAGCCTGATGCATGGGGTTGCGCGTCTGGAACGCGACGACTTTCTTCCATCCCCGTTTCTTGAACTCGTGGCGCAGCTCCAGCGGGGAGTAGCGCAGGGTCTGAAACGTGTGATGGGGAGGAATCTCCAGCCCCTCCAGTCGGCCTCCGAGATAGACGGGGCTGGTCTCGTGGAAAAGCTGAAAGACAGCCGGATGCTGATCGCTTGTCGTGCGGAAGACCAGTGCGGCCTCTTCGGCGAAGTCGGGGCGCCACATCGATTCCACGGTCAGGATGGCCACGACCATCCCCTCGGGGTGGCGAAGAGCCACCCGGTCGCCCCTCGAAAGCAGTTCGGCGAATGCTTCAGTCACATCGAGAGTGATCGGGATGGGCCAGAGCTTCCCGTTGGCAAGGCGCATATCCCGGCAGACGGATGTGTATTCATTCTCGTTCAGAAATCCTTCGAGAGGAGAGAAGGCGCCATTGAGCAGAAGCTCAATGTCCCAGATCTGGCGTGGGGTCAGGTCCCATGAGGGGAGTGTGACGGCTTCTCGTTTCAGGCGCACGGATTGCTCCGGCCCTACAAGCAGATCGTTAACGGAATCCCCATCCCAGAATTCATCCTTATTCAGTAAATCGTCTTTCATGTGATCCTCCCTGAGAAGGTAAGTGAGTGCGGGCCAAGATAATCCAATCATACCGCTTCCGACGGATCTATAAAGACCTCGATCCTTTTAACTCCCCTTTTGTCTCGGGATAAAGAGTATTGTAGGCGGCCATGAGCTTGGGAATCTCGTAGTCCCACGACAGTTCTTCCATCACCCGCCTTCGGCCGTATTCTCCCATGGTTTTTCGAAGTTGCGGGTCGTCAAGCAAAATGATGATTTTTTCGGCGAAATCCTTTTCGTCGTTCCTGTCGGCGTAGAGTGAAGACTCCCTGGCGGAAAACCTCCCTTCGGTCAGGTCGAACTGGACGATCGGTTTGCCCAGGGCCATGTACTCCATGATCTTGTTCATGGTCGATTTGTCGTTCATCTCATTGGCTACATCAGGGTTGACGCAGATATCGGCTGTGTTCAGCATCTCGAGCATCTCTTCATCCGGTACACGGCCCGTAAATGTCACATGCTCCGCAATGCCCAGCTCATGGGCGTAATGACGCATTGCTTCGAGTTCGGTGCCGCCCCCAATCAGGCCGAAGTGAATGTCTGTTCGTCCCAGTGTGCGCACAAGATACCGGGCGGAGCGAAGTAGATAATCGATGCCTTCCTGCTTACCCATGACTCCCACATAACCGACCAGATAGCGGCGCCCCTTTTTCAGGGCATCATTCGGCGGCATGATTTTCAATCGTTCGAGCTTGGGACCGCTTCGAACCACAAATACCCGCTCGGGCGGCATGCCGCCGCGTTCGATGGCGATCCGCCGGTACGATTCGTTCGTGGCGATGGAAACGTCGGCGGTCTTGAAGGTCCAATGCTCCCAGGCCAGCATCACCCTGTAGAAAAAATCCCGCTTTCCGAACTTTGCCTCGTAAAGCTCCGGGTTGATGTCATGGTGATCGAAAATGAACTTTTTGCCGAAGAGTTTGAAAAAAAGGGCGATGCAGAAAATGTTGTCGGGCGGATTGCAGCCATGAATGACGTCAAAGCCCCTCCGCCGCAGAACCTTCCACGACAGAGCGAATTCCCATAACAGGGCGGCGGCGTATTCGAGCAGGTAGCCCAGGGCGCCGTTGGCCTCGAGCGGCAGGGGGTGGCGGAAGATGTGGATGTCATCAATGATTTCGAAACGCTTTTCGTATCCTTTGCCGGTAGGACAGATGACTGAGACCTTGTAGCCGGCATCGCGCAAAGCCCCGGCTTCCTGCCAGACTCGTCGGTCGAAGGGAACGGGGAGATTTTCGACGATAATAAGGACCTTGAGATCCCTACCAGCAGATCCCTTCATAATGTCCCTCTTTTGATTTCTGGCTGGCAATCCGGACCAGATCGACGATCACCTGGTTGCCATTCGTCCTGGAAAACAGCTCTTGGAACTCTTCAGAGTCGTTCCCGACGACGACCGTCTCGGCATGTCCCAAGACCTCCTGGAGAGACTCGACCATTAATTTGGAAATGTGTGGAATCCGGTTGAGAATGTAATCGCGATTTGCGCCTACCAGTTTGGCCAGATTTACGTTCTTGTCATAGATTCGCAGATCATAGCCCTTGCCGATGAGATATTCGACGAGCGTCAGGATCGGGCTTTCTCGAAGATCGTCTGTCCCCGCCTTGAAACTGAGGCCGAGAATGCCTACCTTGCTGTTTCCTGACCGTGTGACCATCTCGACTCCGCGGATGAAGTGAGCTTCGTTGCTCGGCATGATCGAATTGAGCAGAGGGAGATCGAGATCGTTCCGCTTGGCCCGGTAGGTGAGGGCCCGTACATCCTTGGGGAGGCATGAACCGCCGAAAGAAAACCCCGGACGCATGTAATAGGGAGACAGGTTCAACTTGGTGTCATGGCAGAAGATGTTCATGACCTGGTGGCTGTCTATTTGCGTCGATTTACAGAAGCTTCCGATTTCATTGGCAAAGGTTACCTTCAAGGCATGCCAGGCATTGTCTGCGTATTTGACCATCTCCGCAGTGGCGATATCGGTTCGGAACAGAGGCGCCTCAAGCATTTCATACAATTCGACCAGCCGGTCTCCGCTCTCCCGGTCAGACTCGCCTATGACGATTTTGGGTGGATTTCTGTAGTCATTTACCGCTGAGCCCTCCCGAAGAAATTCCGGATTCATGCAGACGCCGAATCCGGTTCCCAACGTCTTTCCCGATGCAGCGGTCAGGGTGGGGATAACCACCTCCTCCATGGTTCCGGGGAGCATGGTGCTGCGTATGACCACAACGTGGAATGAATCCTTTCGGCCGATCGCCGCACCGATTTCCTCGCAGACCCTGCTGACGAAAGACAAATCCAGATTCCCGTTGTGCTGGCTTGGAGTGCCCACACAGACAAAGGAGATATCCGTTTCATTCACCGCGCTGAAAGCATCATCCGTGGCTCTGAGGCGCCTTTCGGCAACCGAAGAGGAGATCAGGTCACCTATCTGCGGCTCTATAATCGGGGACTTTCCGGCATTGATCAGATCCAGTTTGGTCTGATTGGGATCCACCCCTATAACTCGATGTCCTTCGCTGGCAAGGATGCCGGCCGACACCGCTCCGACATATCCCAAACCAAAAACGCTGATGTTCATAAAACTTCCTCACTGCCCTTGAATTCAGGGGGAATAAAAATATCAATTTGTGTTGTAAGTCGGGTTTTTCCCAGGATTTGATTCAAAAACACAGCAGTCGATATGACTTCTTTTTCATCATACCTTCTGGAAATCCAACCGCAAGGTGGTGATTCCTGTCCGACACGGATCGCGACCTGTTCAGGGTCGTCCAACGTTTGGAAATTCAGAGTGATTCCCCGGTTTTCGACGACTAGTCCCGATTCCGTCTGTTGCACCCGGCAGTTTTCGGCAAAGTGCCAGAATCTTTCAATCCGGTGTTCACCCCGGCACTCGAGGGTATCGGTGACAAGAATGCGGTTCTCTTCTTGTTGAAGGACGATTTCCCTCGTGTGCCGCACGGGGTCGGGCAGCCGCAGATAACCGTTCTGCGTTCCAATGAACCGGCACTCTTTTTCATTTTCTTCCCACAACCTGCATTTGGCATCGGCTTTCTTCAGCCACATGAAATTCCCCCCCGGCACCGACTGGTCCTGGCCGTCGACGCACAAGGTGTTATGAGCCGAGGTTCCTCGAAAATAATCCCGCCATTTGCGGTTATTATGATAAGCGTAGGTGCCGGGATCGATGAGAATTTCCCTGCCGCCGACGCTCAGGATGAACGACAGGGCGTCCGCATGGCCGTGGGCCGCAATGGACAAATAGCCGAGGGGACCCGCATCGGCGATCAGGCGGATTTCCCGGGGAGTCTCCCAGTGGCAGCCCATGATATAGTACCCCCCATCGGGGTAGGCGAGACGTATCGGCGGCCGATTTTTCTTCGCCGCGAGGGACGAAAAAACCTGTTCGCCTTCCTGTCCCAGGAGCCATCGGGTTTTGTCATCCAGGCGACCGGCCTTGGCTTTAAAATCGCCGCGCTTGAACAGGACGGCGCCCGTCGCCAGCAGAGATTTATAGGGACAGAAATCCGGTTCCCGGGAGAGGCGCACCACGAAGCCATCATCGCCGTCCCCGATCGAAGGGACGTTGCCGCCCGTGTCCATGACGGAGGCGATAAATTCCAGCATCCTCTCGACCCTCCTCCAGTATGCAGGTGGAAATTCCACCGAGCATTCCCGTCCAGCAAGTGCCGAAAGGAGGAAAAAGTCGAGGACGAATTGCTGATAGGAAATCGCCTGCTCCTTGCCGACGCCATCGGGGAAAGTCTGATTCAGGATTTCCTGCACCAGGATCCGATGCGCCAACTTTCGGCAGTTGAAAAATTCCTTCCAAAAAGGCCAGGTGCAGGTGGAGATGAAGAGTCCGGCGGCTTCGCCGATCAGATGGTTGTTGGCCGAGGAAAAACGGGAGAAGTGGTAGCGGATGAAGTGGACGTGCCGGTAAATGGAATCCAGCCAATTTCCCAGGAGGGCCTTGCCGCCGCGTCCTTGGAAGAGGGGGGATTCCAGGCCGCCGATGGTTTGCCAGACCACGCTCCAGTTGATGAGCCTGATCCCCAGCTCGAGAGAGCTGCACCAGTTGGGCCCCTTCAGGTACGGGCACTGATCGAGCCAGGACTGAAGCAGTAAGCCGATTCCGTCCAGATATCGCGCATCGCCGCTCAGGCGGTAAGCCTGGGCGAGGGTGACCAGCTGCAGATGCCGATTGGGTTCCCATAGATACTTGATGTCCCCGACCAGCAGGGAGTCCCGGTAATCCAGAGTTTTACCAAAGGAGAGGGGGGCGGTTATGCCGCTGCGCGGGTCTCGGTTCCACTCCGGAGGATTCCCGTAGCCGCCTTCTTTGAGGGCGAAAAGGTCCAGTTTTCCCTGGAGGAGTGAATCGGCGGTTGCGATGTAGGGGGAAGGATTTCCAATGGAAAAGTTCGATATAAAATTTCGCGATCTTTCAAGGTTCAGGGGAAGCGGAGGTCGGCGGCAGGTAGCGAGACCAAACTGTTCCGCGTGGGATCTGACTTTCGTCACAATGCGAGAGCCTATCTCACCGGCGGACATCTGTCTGACACGATTAAAATACCAGGTCAGTTTTGTCATTTATTTATCCTGCGCGCCGGGTGCGGTTTCTTCGGGTCTATTTTCCTTTGCAGCGGCGGTTTGCGGCTCTGGAGGATAAATCAGCTTCTCGTATTCCTGAAGCATTGTCTCGAAACTGAAACGATCCCGGACCACTCTTCGTGCCTGCAAGGACATGCGCTTGCGGGTTTCTGGTTCACCCACGAGCAGGGCCAGTTTTTGAGCCAATGCTGCAATATCCCCGGGCGGAAAGAGAAAGCCGTTGACTCCCTCCTCCACCATTTCCGAGGCGCCCCCTATATCGGAAAGGACAACCGGACGTCCCATGGCCATGGCTTCGAGAGCGGCATTGGAGAAAGTCTCTACGGCCACTGAAGGGAGGGCGAAGATATCCGCGGCTCCCAGGGCAGGCCGGACATCGTTAAGCTGGCCGAGAAAATGTATACGATCTGATATTCCGGTTTTGCCGACGTTTTCCTGAAGGCGCAATCTTTCGGGACCATCGCCGACAAGAACCAGCTGTATGGGATACCCCTGTTGAATAAGAAGGGTACAGGCTGAGATCAGATCATCCTGTTTCTTCTCCGGCCTGAATTGGGCCACCGAAACGATGATGGTTTCTGCAGGGGAAAAGCCGAAATGGTTTCTGAGTTCGGTCTGCTCTGAGGCGATCGCAAAAGGGGAAAAACGTTGGAGGTCGACTCCGTTGTAAATATGCATGCAGCGACTCTGTTTCAAGCCATACCGGGCAATCCACTGTTCCTGCTGGTTCCTGCAACCAAATACGAGTTTTGTCGCACGGCGGAGAACCGGTTGATAGACGATCATTTTCAGAGCTTCGCCAAGGCTGGCAAAGTCTGTGATATTGATACAGGAGATGCAGTTAAAATCAAGGTGGCTGCTTCGGGCTCGGGCAAGAACGCCGTAGAGGGAAGGATAAAGATTAATACAGAACAGATTTCTGATCTTGAATTTGCGGATGCATTTGACGATTCGGTCAACGGCCTGCAGGTCGAGTTTCCCTGTCCGGTTAAAATCCAGGACAGGGACCGAACCGCTGATCGAATTTCTAAGCGGATCCGAAAGGTTAAGACAGCCCAGATAGACCGGATGCTTTCTCTCGCTGAGAGCATTGACTAAACGAACAGTTTTCGCCTCTGAGCCGCCCACCTGCAGGGAGTTCAAGAGGAAGAGCGCCGCCATGGATATCTCCGATAATGTGCCGCCCGCATTGGCCACTTCACGGCAGCCATTTTTTTCTATCTGTTCCTTCCGGCATGCTGAACAAAGGGATTTTTCAAGGCAGAGACCTCTTTCGTTTTTGGTTTATGGATTTCTTTGGAATTGAAGCGAGCGTTATTATTCATCGGATGTTCCCAGTTGTCTCTGTTGTCAGTTTAGCGTCCGTCGGCAGGAATGCAAACACGGCCTCAGGCGTAAAAAAGGAATGGATTTATTTCTGTGTCCTGGGTGCCACACCTCGTTGCAAAACCAACCCAAACTGCATACAGAGCAGAGAGGTTGGGGGGAGGTTTTTTTGCAAGTCGGACACTCTGCAGATAAAAAATAAATTTTGCTTTAATTTATAAAACAGGTGTTTGCGCCTTTTGGCGTCGTTGCAGTTCGCAATGCTGCCATTCTGTAAATGTTGGTATTCTCTGGGTCCGCCGGGTTTTTCCCAACCCTCTCCAGTGATGGCTCCCGGAAGGGCATTTCCCTGAAAACGAGGATCTTCGCTCGAACACCGGAAGCTGGCCTGACACTCCGGACAGGTTTTGGCACGTCCAGTGCAACAAGCAGAAGACGATCGATTCAAGCTATCAGAAGATAAGCGGAAGTTTTCTCAGAAAAAACAAAGCCACTGGCGGGCCACTTAACGAACACGCCTCTCCAGAGGAAAAGGAGCCGAATTTCAGTCCTTTCATGGCCTGAAACGCTTAAAGATTTTAAACAGACAAGAAAATCTCCGATAAGGGCAAATCCGGAGTAATCCGGTGACGCAAAGCCACGGGTCCCAACGGTGGGATGGCCGGGCTGCCGAAGAGATGTCGCGCAAGCAATTTGGGCGCTCATCTTCGGTTTTCAAGATGGGCGCTTTTTTATGCGCGGAAAGGAGTTCGAATCTCAACCTCTGGGGGTTGAAGAACAAGAAAACACATAACTCTAAAAAAAGAATATCTCCGAAAAAGGCAAAGCCGGAGTAATCCGGCGACGCAAAGCCACGGGTCCGACAAAGTTTCAGCGAAGTCGGATGGCCGGGCTGCCGAAGAGAAAGCAGGCGAAAACGGCCTCAGACCGTTTAAAAAACGCGCTTTCTTCGGCACAGAAGAAGGCGCGTTTTTTTGTGCGAAACAGAATCAATAGCGAGGAAAGGACATGAAAAACCGGCATCCGGTCGATGAGCGTTACGGATCAAACGGAAATGTAACAGATTCTCAATGGGATCAAGGGATTTCAAAAACATCGCGAATGATTCAACAGCAATGGAGAAAATTAATGGGTAAACAGATTTACAACAGTATCACTAAAGGAAAAAACCTCATCTTGCAGTCCGTCTGCATGCTTCTGGTCTGCTTCGGCCTTGTCGCCGGGGCCGCTCAGGATGCACATGCTGCCGCTCCCGCCCCGGTTATGGAGGCTGTTCAGGTGAGCGGAACCGACTTCATCCTTAAATGGTCGCAGCCTTCTTCCACGTTGGGTTCCCCGGACGGCGGCTACGACATTTTCATCGACGGCGTGGATACCAACAAAAAATACCGCACCAGCGGCCTGAACGCGACCATATCCGGCCTGGCCGAAGGTGAGCACACCTTTATGGTCGAGGCCCGTTTCACTGAAACCAGGGAGTTTCCCCGCTCCAACGTGCTGAGCGCCGTACTGAATGCCACCGCTCCGACCACTCCCGCAGAGCCGGCCCTTTCCCAAACCACCACCGTGCCGGTGATGAAGTCGGTCCAGGTTGTCGGCACTGATTTTGTCCTGTCCTGGTCTCAGCCCGATTCCGTTTACGGAGCTCCCGACGGCGGATACGACATCTTCATCGATGGCGTGGACACCAACAACAAGAACCGCACCAGCGGTCTGAGCAAAACCATCTCCGGCCTTGCCGAAGGCGAGCACACCTTTATGGTGGAGGCGCGCTACACCGAAACCCGGGAGTTCCACCGCTCCAACGTGCTGAGCGCCGTGCTGGATACCACCCCGGCTCCCGCCCCCGAGGAACCGGCTCCTACCCCCGAGGAACCGGCCCCCGCTCCGGAAGAGCCGGCGAGCTCCAACACCACCACCGTGCCGGTTCTGGAATCGGTCAAGATCAGCGGCAACGATTTCGTTCTCGCCTGGTCCCAGCCCGAGACTGTCTACGGCGCTCCCGACGGCGGCTACGACGTCTTCATCGATGGCGTGGATCAGAATAACCATCTTACTGGGCTCACCACCACCGTCAAAGGGCTGGCGCCTGGCGAGCACACCTTCCAGGTGGAGGCGCGCTTCACCGAGACCGGCGAATTCCACCGTTCCAACATGCTGAATGCAGTGCTTGTGGACAACACTCCGACCGCTCCCGAAGAGCCGGCCAGCTCCAACGCAACCACCGTGCCGGTGCTGGAGTCCGCCAAGGTCAGTGGCAGCGATGTTGTCCTCACCTGGTCCCAGCCCGCCTGCAGCTATGGGGCTCCCGACGGCGGCTACGACGTCTTCATCGACGGCGTGGACCAGAACAACCATCTCAACGGAACCACCACCACCATCAAAGGGCTGGCAGGAGGCACTCATACCTTCCAGGTGGAGGCGCGCTACACCGAAACCGGCGAGTTCCAGCGCTCCAACGTGCTGAGTGCCGTGCTGGAAGGCAGCGCCGGCACTGATCCGGCTCCCCAGGACCCCGTGTCGAACCCGGATCCGGCTCCCGCGCCCGATCCTTCCCTCGGCTACCT
This sequence comes from Desulfuromonas sp. TF, assembly GCF_000472285.1. NCBI lineage: Bacteria > Pseudomonadati > Thermodesulfobacteriota > Desulfuromonadia > Desulfuromonadales > Desulfuromonadaceae > Desulfuromonas > Desulfuromonas sp. TF. Next base: position 163,649 of record NZ_KI421421.1, on the reverse strand, counting down.
GCCGGTCTTCCCCGGTGCCCAGGGCTTCGGTACTGAAACCAAGGCCGGCCGCAGTGGCAAGGTCCTCAAAGTGACCAATCTCAACGACAGCGGCAGCGGATCGCTGCGGGCCGCCATCGAGGCGAGCGGTCCCCGGATCATTGTCTTTGAAGTCAGCGGGACCATCAAGCTCGCTTCGGACCTGAAGGTTAAGGATCCCTACGTCACCATCGCCGGCCAGACCGCCCCCTCCCCCGGAGTCACCCTGCGCGGTGCGGCCCTGGCAGTGCACACCCACGACGTGCTGGCCCAGCACCTGCGGATCCGGGTCGGCGACGACTCGAGCGGGCCATCCCCCGGTTCGCGCGACGGCATCCGCATCACCGGCAGCCTCGGAGACGTATACCGGGTTGTCTTCGACCACCTCTCGGTCAGCTGGGCGGTCGACGAGACGGGCAGCTCCCCCTATGAGCCGCACGAGATCACAATCAGCAACTCGATCCTCGGCGAGGCGTTGAACAACTCGATCCATCCCCAGGGGAACCACTCGAAGGGTTTCCTGGTCCGGGAAGGAACCCAGAACATCTCGATGGTCGGCAACCTGATCGCCCACAACCACGACCGCAACCCCCGGGTTACCGGGGACACCAAGATGGTGGCTCTCAACAACGTCTTCTACAACGGCGGCAAGCCGTACTGGTTCGACGTCGAACTCGGCCGCGCCAGCGGGCCGCATCTCCTGAGCGTGGTAGGCAACGCCTTTATCGAGGGACCAGACACCCCGCACTATGCCTGGCCGATTCTGGTTGACGGCAACTGTAAGTCGGGGACGAAGGTCTACCAGTCCGACAACGTGGCCGGGGGCGGCATCCTCAAGAGCCAAACCTCCTTCGACCCGAAAGCCTCCTCGCCCCCGGTATGGCACAAGTCTCTTGCCCCCCGGGCCGGCAGTACCGTTGAGAACTGGGTCCTGGCCAATGCCGGCGCCCGGCCCGCCGACCGGGATTCGGTGGACAAGCGGCTGGCCAACGAAGTGAAGAGCCGCAGCGGGGCAATCATCGACAGCACCAGCGAAGTCGGTGGCT
>NZ_KI421421.1:66812-162490 GCF_000472285.1 Desulfuromonas sp. TF | reverse complement strand
CCCCAGCGGTGACGACGACGGAGACGGCTACACCAACATCGAGGAGGTCCTCCATCAGATGGCCGCCCAGGTTGAAGGGAAAGCCTCCATGTAAGATGAGCGTGACATAAATTGGAACCCCTCGGGGGACAGGCCCGCATCCGGCCTGTCCCCCTTTTTCTTGAAATATCAGTGCTTTCTGTTATTCGTTTAGACAGGTTCCCGATCCAGCGGTGCGGCAAGTCATCCGGATCTTCTTATGGCCCTTGCAGATGTCCACAGTAAAATTCCCGTTCTGTTAATGGTCCTGGCGTGTTTGGCCCTGTCGGTGAGTCCGGCTTTCGCCCTGCAGACACATCCACCTCGCCCCTTGACGGTCTTCCCCGGTGCTCAGGGCTTCGGAATCGAGACGCCGGCCGGACGCGGGGGCGAAATCATCCGGGTGACCAATTTGGCCGATTCCGGATTCGGTTCGTTGCGCGCGGCGATCGAGACGGGCAGGCCGAGAATTGTTGTTTTTGAAGTCGGCGGCATCATTGATTTGAAAAAGGAGCTAAGGATAAGGGATCCCTTTGTCACCATCGCCGGACAAACTGCCCCGTCGCCGGGAATCACCCTCAGGGGCGCCGGTCTTGTCATTCAGACTCACGATGTGCTGGTACAGCATCTCAGAATCAGGGTTGGTGACCGCCTGAAAGGACCCGATCCCATGGATCGGGAGGGGCTGAAGGTGTCGGGAAAAGGCGCAAAGGTCTATAATGTGGTATGCGATCATCTCTCGATCAGCTGGGCAACCGATGAGGTCGTGAGCACGGTTTACGGCCCGCGTGAGGTGACGATCAGCAACTCGATCATCAGCGAGGGTCTGCAGAATTCCATCCATCCCCAGGGTACGCATTCTAAGGCGCTCCTGGTCAGGGAAGGGACGTGGAATCTTGCCCTGATCGGAAATCTCTTTGCGCACAATTACGACAGAAACCCCCGGGTCGCCGGCGACAGCTCGGTAGTGATGGTCAACAATCTCCTCTACAACACCGGCAAGATGCACTGGATTGAACTCGATCGTGGGCGTGGGAAAAAACCCCAGAGTATAAGTGTGATCGGCAATGTTTTCGTTCCGGGTCCCAACACCCCTCAGGATGCCTGGGCCATCAGGGTCCGGGAAGAATGTCTTCCGGGGACGAAGGTGTTTCACTCCGACAATCTGGCCGCCGGACCCATTCTCAGGGGCGACAGCCCGTTCGAGGCGCAGGTTTCCGCACCCCCGGTGTGGAATGCGTCGATCACCCCGCTTCCCGGCGCCGAGGTGGAATCCAAGGTGCTTTCCCAGGCTGGAGCCCGGCCCGCTGATCGGGATGCAGTGGACCAAAGGATTGTCAGGGAAATGAGAACCCGCAGCGGTTTCATCGTCAGCAGCGTAGGAAAAGCCGGCGGCTGGCCACAGCTCCCCACCGTTCATCGTTCTTTCAAGATTCCCGCTGATCCGGGCGGCGATGAGGACGGCGACGGTTATACGAATATAGAGGAAGTACTGCACCGGATGGCACAGGAGGTGGAGAGCGGAACTTCTTCCAAGGTGGGGGAAGGTCAAGGAAGATCGTCAATGTAGCGAAAATGGAATCCTTCGGATAGTGCAAGGTTTTATTATGCGAATCCAGTCTATGGTTCACTTCCGTCAAAGCTGAAGGGCCGGTTCAGCTCTCCGGCGTGTCTTTCGAAGTATTCCAGGTACTGCGGCGGCAGTTCCGTCTTCCATCTCAGGTCAAGTTTGATCGTCCTGCCCATGTTCTTGTAGTAACCGTCGTGCCATTCTCCAGGCTTCACGGCCTGTGAACCGTGGTTTTCAGCATCCTTTTGCGAAATAAGGGATCGGGCTCCGGTGTTGCCGCCGATCTGGTGGTGCTCGTGTTCCCAGTAGTTGAGCATGTCGGGAAAATAATTAATCTGGAGAAACCGGCAGAGGCTGCTGATCATCTCCTCCGGCCTGGAGGCTAGATTTTCGTAGGCGAGTCTGTATTTCGGCCCTTCGAACTCATCGTACAGCTTGAGTATTTTGCCGGTGGAGCGGAGCCAGCGGCTGGTGGCGGCCTCGATTCCTCTCTCTGGAGATTTTCGCAGATGGGAATTGATGACCGCTCGTCCGTCGCGGGTGAGATGAATGAGGATCGGCGTCATCGATTGCCAGTTTCGCCGGTAGCGAAGCTGTCTGCGGATCCAGTCCGGATATTTGCTGGAGTCGACGAAAATGGAGTAGTCGAACCATTCCGCGAGATGGGAATAAATGCTTCGGTGGAAACGGTGGATTTCCCGGCTGATGGCCTGGATGTTCCAACCTTGCGATAAATGCCGGCGCAGAACCGGAAGTGAGGCGCGCTTCGTCCAGTATTCGCAGGAACTGTCGCAGATGCCGCATACCTTCGGCAGATGGTGCTCTAAACGCGCCAGTTCACCCAGCCCGAAGATTTCGGGATGGCTGCCTAGAATCAGCCCCAGAAAGGTGGATCCGGAGTGCCCCTGGCTCATGATGAAGATGACTTTTATGTTTTTTGTCATGTTTTACTGCCTTATAAAGGAAGCCTATTTCGGGCGATCCAGATAAATTCATCAGCTCCAGCGCATCTTGAAGGTCTGGTTTAATTCTTCCAATTCATTCCCGAAAAGGTCCAGCAGAAATGCTCTGTGCCTCTCCGGTATGACGTCTTTTGTTGTTTTGTTTATCACCACGCTGGAGAGTAGACTATTGATGTGTTCCGGGCTGTTCGAGACACCCAAAAATGAAAAAATGCTTCTTAGCAGGTCATTCGGCCGGGTTTCTATGTCGTCGTAAATACCAATAAAAAATTTATCCCTCCCTATAATCAGACTCCACTTCCTGATAATTTCCGAGTATCCGCCACAACGTAATTGGTAGTCTTTCGAATAAAATTTCTTGAAATCATCAATGCTTACCTCCTTGAGCGTTTTTTTAGTCTGCCGTAACAGGTCTTTTTTGGCATGTGACCAGGCACGTTCAAGTGGGTTCCTTATCAGCATGATGGCTTTGATGTCGGCATTGAGGAGCGCAATTTCCTCGATCAGACTTTCCTTCATTACGGCATAAGAAGCGGTGGCTTCTCCCTTTATGCAAGGGGAGAAAAGCTTCTTAAAATTGAAATTCAGAGAACCGAGGCTCCGGGTGTTTTTCAGGTGCACCGCATTCTGTCTTATTATGTCGGAGAACCTTGGAGTGAACCTGGCCGAATACCATTCCAAGCGATCGGATGTATAATTCGTGCCACTTTTAGTGATGAGCTTATTGAAAAAATAAAGTTCCTTTTTTGACGGCATGAAGACTTCCGGGTGAAAGCAGAGATTCTCATGCAGCCAACTGGTCCCGGTTCTCTGCGGTCCGATAAGGAGAAAGTCGGGAAATTCGTATCGGCCAGGCTTCAGGCCGTGCCGATTAACGTGCCGAAGCCCGGAAATCTTTTCTGTCGTTAATTCGATCGTTGCCATTATGTCTTTCCGCGACCCTTTAGCCCTTGCTTTTGATGACAGTCTACAAAAGTTTGGTACTCTGACAAGAGGGGGAAACTTCCCGGGAAGCAAGAAAGTGGATCACCCTTGTTATTCCTTTATGGGACACTCATGGAAAACGCCAGCCACAGCCAGAGCCGTTCGTCGGTTCTCCAAAAGAACATGAAAGTTCTTATCGTTTCAAAATCATTGAAAGAGCAGGGGGGGGTCGTCAATTTTGTTTCAATGCTGGTGAACAAATTCTCTGCGGAAACGGCATGGGAACACCTGGAAATAGGGAAGAATCCCTCAATGGGGGGCTTCCAGGCCAAACTGAAAATACTTTTATCCGACAATCTTCATCTCAAAAACAGGCTGTCGACAGGGAATTTCATCTTGTTGCATCTCAATACTTCGCTTAACAGCAGGGCTCTCGTCCGTGACGGTTCATTTCTGATACTGGCGTCTCTTCTCGGCTTCAAAAACAACGTCGTCTTCATCCATGGCTGGGACGAGGGTCTCGAGCGGAAATTAAAGGAAAGCGTCCTGATGAGGGCCGCCTTTTTTCATGTATTCGGCCGCTCCAGGATGCTGATCGTTCTTGCCTCACGTTTCCGTGACACCCTGGTCTCCCTGGGGTTCGATCCGGCAAAGATCAGGATTTTTCCGACCATGTTCGATGGCGGCCTTTTCAGCGGCGCTTTCAAGGGAAACCAGGGGGCGGGGACGATCCTTTTCATGTCGAGACTGGTCCGGGAGAAAGGAGTTTATGAACTGCTGGAGGCCTTCGCACGACTGAGTGAACGCCATCGTGGAATCCGGCTGAATATTGCCGGGGATGGTGAAGAAAGTGCCGCCGTTGCCCGGTGGATAGATTCCAGCGGCCTGGGCGACCGGATCGGACTTCTCGGTTATCTGCGGGGAGAGAAAAAGGCCCGGGCTCTGCGGGAAGCGGATATCTTCGTTTTGCCGACCCGCCACGGGGAGGGGTGCCCCGTGGCCCTGCTGGAGGCGATGGCGGCCGGCCTGGCCGTGATCGCCACCCCGGTCGGTGGCATCCCCGATGTCTTCAGAGACGGCGTCAACGGGATCCTTCTTCGTGACTCTCGGCCTGCCACCATAGCGGAGGCGGTTGCCCAACTCCTCGACGACGACGAACTCCGTGCCCGGACCGGAGAGCATAACCGGAGGGAAGCTTGGCAAAAGTTCGAGTCGCGGATTGTGGTTCGTCGGTTGGAGGAGCTCTACCGCGAGGTCGCCTCTTCAACCTGAGTATCCGGCCCTGAAATCCTGATCTCATCAGGGAGTGACGGCCTGAGCGAATCGATAAGAGAAAAAAGGAAGAGCATATGGATGCGCCGATATTCATTGTGGGCACGCCTCGGTCGGGAACGACGCTGACCGCCCGGATCCTGGGGCGGCACTCACGTCTGTTCATGCCGGGAGAGGTGCATTTTTTCGAGGACATCTATTCCCGCCGCAGAGAGCTCGGGGAGCCGGGAAACGTCCCTTCCCGGAAGATGATCCTGGAGCGGCTCGCCACCTTGTATGGGCGTTTCAACGAGCCAGCCGACCAGCAAAGAATCGAGAAGCTCCTCGCAGATCCGGCAATTCGGCATGAGCTGGAGTCGTCCTGTAGCACCTACCGTGACATCTTTTCCACCTTTATGGAGATCCAGGCGAGGAGTGAAGGGAAGCTCAGGTGGGGGAACAACGCACCCCGAGACCTGTTCAATATCATGGAAATCATCTCTTTTTATCCGGATGCCAAAATCCTGCTGTGCATCAGGGATGTCCGTGATTTCCTGATATCCTATCGGGACAAATGGAAGGCGACCTCTGCCGAAAACGTCGAACGCCTCAGGGTGCTCTACCATCCGGTGGTGACCTCGCTGCTCTGGAAGGCGAGCGCCCGGAAAATAGCCGTCCTTCCGGCCAGTCTCCCCGGGGCGCATTTCATGCTGCTTCGTTACGAGGATCTGGTCGGCCGGCCGGAGCCGACGGTGCGGAAAGTGTGCGAATTCGTCGGGGAGGCCTTTGAGCCGGACATGCTTAATATCGATTCGAGCAACACCTCGGCCGACACGCGGGGAGAAGGGATCTTCGCCTCCTCGGTCGGACGCTGGAAGGGGGCTCTGGCTGAGGCGGATGTCCAGGTGGCCCAATTGCTGACACGGAAAGAGCTGAAACGGTTGGGTTATTCGATAGAGAAAGTGAGGGCGGGCTGGACCAGGGTCATCGGCAGGTTCCTTTCCGCCCCGTATGCCTTCCGGCGGGCGCTTGCGGCGAACAGGGAAAGAAGAGGGCCGCTGCTCTCCTATGCCATACGGAGGGCGAGTCCGTTTTTCCGGGGGAAGACTTCCTGATCGGGCGGCATCACAGGGACGGGGGAAACTTCAATCAAGTTCATTCCGCCCCCTCTTCTCGGACTGGGGTTCGACCAGGGGAAGGCGCTTGTCTGTCTTGGGATCGGTCGAAAGGTTCATGAGTATGGCGTCAAGGCTCTCCAAGTAGCGCTCGGGGAGGTGGGTGCGGTTGAAGTATGCCTGAATGCGCCGTCGATGATCGACGGAGAAGCGGGACAGCTCCTGTAGAATGCCTGTGATGTCCCCTTCCTCTCTCATCACCGCCCCCAGGGCGTTTTTCTCAATTATGCCGTCGGCATCGAAGAAGGAGGCCGTGGGGATCCCCCTCGACCACGCCTGCAGGAATGTGTTGGGAAATCCCTCCAGCTCCGAGGTATTGACGAACAGGGCGGCCCGGTCGAAAAGCTCCTCGGTGGCCCTCAGCGGCTGGAAACCGAGGAAATCCAGATTGTTCATTGCCGCCGCTTCGGCCTTGACCGTCTCATACAGCGCTTCATGTCCCTTGACCATCCCTCCGACCATCCTGAATTCGAGATCGGGGCAGGAACGGGCGATCTCAAGAAGGAGGCGAGGGCGCTTCATCGGCTTGATATTCGCCACCCACAGCGCGTAACTCCCCTTTTCGACCAAACTTCTGCGGGGGTAGACGTTATAGGCGACGGTGGCGTCGAGACCGAAGTTTTTCCGCAGCAGTTTTTTCTGATTCTGCGACTGCACGATGATGTAAGCGGCATGTTTCAACCCCCAGATGTACAGGAGCTTGTCCCGCCAGTAGGGGACGTTGATCGCCTCGGGGATGAAATTGGTGTCGTGGGCCGCGGAAAAGATGAAGGTCTTTTGGTGGATAAGGCAGAAAAGGGATACGATGCCTGTTATGGCTGCCGCTCCGCGTTGGTAATAAATCTGGGCGTCGGCGGCCTTAAGCGCCTTCCAGATCCGTGGGACTTTTGTGAAGAAAAACCGCAAAAATGGATAGCCGTCGTCTTCGGAGAAGGTCTTGAATACGGGTATCCCCCCTATCGATTCATTCTGCCTGCGATCGCCGAAGACCTTGGTAACGTAGGAGACGTCATATCTGTTCTCGTGCAAGTGTCTGCCGATGATGACCTGCTGAAATTCCGCCCCTCCCATGAAATCTCCTGAATCGCCGGCCAGCACCGGATAAACGTTCGGGGAGACGAAGCAGATCCGGTTAGATTTCATGGGAAAGTTTTCTTTCTTTCTGATGCATTCTGACGATATTCAAGGAGATGGCCAGGGAAATCCAGAGGTAGCTGTTGCTCATCTCCGGGAAAAAATTCCTCCCCGTCATACCGCTGAGCAGGTAGGCGACGATGGAGACCAGCGTTCCGGCCAGAAGGGTTCTGTACTTGCCCTTGGGCACATCCCTTATCCCGTTCCTGATCTCTTTCAGGAAATAGAGGAAGAACAGGACGAAGAAGGACAGTCCGACGATTCCCGTATCCAGGAATGTGGTCAGGTACATGTTGTGGGCATGTCCCTTCCAGAGCGGGCTCGAGTGGATGATGGCGTATCTGCCGCTGCCGACCAGCAACTTCTTCGGATCCCTCTTGACGTCGTCCAGCAGCGGCATCCAGATATTTTCCACCCTTCCGGCGGAAAACGCCTGCAGATTTCTCTCCTCGATTCCCGTCAGCCCCCTTTCAATGACGGTATCCGGGGCGAGAAAGACCGCGCAGATCCCCAGAAGCATTACAGCCGGCAGGAGTTTCTTTTTCTTGTCGAGAACCAGGAAGAAGATTGTGGAAAAGACGATCAGTACATAAGCCGTTCTGGAGTACAGGATCGCGACGCTGGCGAGGGTGAAGACCAGATTGATGGCATTGAACGTATTCTTCTTGTAAATGAACCAGGCCAGAACGATGGGATATCCGAGGATATAGAAATCGGACAAGCCGTTGGTGTGCATGCCGAAGAAATCGCCGAACCTCGTCCTGGCGTAATGGAAATCGGCTCCGGTCCCGATGTCGACCAGATAGAAGGCCAGTATGCATGCCGATAGAATAAATATCGAATATTTAAAACATCCTATGACGAAATCGACATCGATCCGTTCGCGCATGTATCCCACGATGATCAGAAAGGGCAGGAGAAAGAAGACAGGTTTTATAAGATAGGAAATCAGATATTTCCCGGTTCCCATCGATTCCTGAAAATAGAAATTCAGAATGTGCAGATGTGGCATGCTTCTGAGAACACTGATGGCCAGAAGCACTATCGATCCTAAAACAAAGGCGATTTCAGGACCCTTCACACTGAAGCGCCTTTTTGAAAGGATAAAGACCATGACCACCGCGAGAAGGGCCAGGTTGATGATCCTGAGCCCCGGGATTCCCGCAAATTTATCGCCGACGAGCGCCGTCCCCGAGAACGGCGCCAAACAGATCAGGGCGGCGAGGGCGTAGGAAGGCTTCAGATAGAGAGCGAACGAGACGATGAGGCCGATGACCATCACCAGCGACAGTCTAACATCGACCAGGTTCAGGCATCCGACCAGGACGGTCAGTCCGATCGCAACACAGGTCGGCAGCCAGTTTCTTTTCAAACTCACGGTGTTCATGCTTTCCCGTCCTTCGGGTCATTCGGTGGGCACATCGCCGGACTCACACCCGGCCCAGGCGCCGCCGCAGGTAATACCTGAGATATCTCAGGAAATGTCCGGTGTTCACGATGCTGAAGGGCTCGCTCAGGCGCAGGCTTCTACCCTTGAGCCTCTTGAGTTCCATCAACCGCACCTTTCTCTGCCGTTTGGTCATCTTGTCCTTGTGCTTATTGTAAAGGCGCCAGTCGCCCTTGATTTTTCCCCTGGAGACGCTGAGCCTCTCGCCCAGGTGATCCCGGTAGACCTTCTGCAGCGGTTCGGGGAGCATGCGGGCGCTGCCGTATCTTTCCAGCAGCCGCAACCACATGTCGTAATCCTGGCCGGACGTCAGGCTCTCGTCGAATCCCCCCACCGCGAGGAGCCTCTCTCTGCGAGTGAGAATCTGATTGCCGGTGACGTTCCGATAGAGCATCTCCTTCAGGGTGATCACCCTTTTCTTCTCCCGCTGCTCCACCCGTTCCGAATACACGATCCAGTCCCGTGAGCAGACATAGGCGTATTCGTCGCGGAAGCTCTCCAGCAGTTTCTCGACCCGCCGCGGCAGCCACTCGTCATCGTCGTCGAGGCCGGCAACGAACTCCCCCTGCGCCTCCCTGATCCCGTAATTCCTGGCGGCGCAGGCCCCGCGGGGGGTGTCGTGCCGCAGGTAGCGCAGTTTCTCGCATTTCTCCCGGTATCGGCCCACCAGCTCCGGCGTGCCGTCCCGCGAGCCGTCATCCACGACGATGATCTCCAGATGGGGATAGGTCTGCGCCAGCACCGAGTCGATCGCCCGTGAGAGGAGGTCGGCCCGGTTATGAGTGGTGATGATGGCGGTGACCAGCGCCCCGCTGCGGTCGGTCATGACGGCCCCCGCTTCGCCCTGCGGATGAAATTGTCGCGGGCATATTGATAAACTTCCCGGTCCGGCTCGCAGATTTCGCGGATTCTTTCCTCCACAGCGGGGGTGATGACCTCTTTCTGCTGCGTTTCGGACTTGGGATTCCTGTTGATCGTCGGGATGTTCAGGGAAGCATGGAACCTTTTCCTGAACTGATCCTTGAAATCATCCATATCCTCCAGGATTCCAACGATGTCGAACTTGTGAAGGTTCCTCTTGGCTCGTTCTACGGCTTCGGCGGATGCATAATCCCCCGAAGCCTGGTGACCTCCGATGAATTTTACGTATTCGGCGCCCTGCGCCCGGCCGAAATCCGAGTCGAGATACTGCTCGATATCCAGATCCACCTTGAAATGATCAGAATCCTTGTAGCGGTTGTAGAAATAGGTGGATATCCACCTTTTGACGGGATCCCTCAGCAGGGTGACGAAGGAGAAGTCGCCGGAAAACCTCTGGTGGGCGATCTCGCTGAAGGTGAAGTGGCCGGAGATGTACCTCGTCCGTTTCTGGCTCATGGAATAAAGAAGGAGGTTCTCCCGGAGTTTCATGATCGGGTAATCGCTGCTTGCGTCATGGGGATAATCGGTCCCCTTAGTCATCTTAACGACCCGGGCCGTCGCGCCCGGATCGAGGTCGAAGAAGAAGCGATCCTTGCGGACATCCAGGGAGAGTAAGTTTAGACGTATGGCCCGGCGGATGGAGGTCCCGCCGCACTTGGGTATATGGAGGAAAAAGATGTTTTCCTTCACGCCTTTTCCAAGCAGGTTGTCAACTCTTTTAAATATACTCCTCAAAGAAGCCATTCAGGAGCTCCTCTTACTTGTAAGTATAGCTGCCCGACTCCTGCAGGTCCGCTTTCGGAGAATCATCTTCCTTAGACTTCATGCTTTTGGAATATATCTCCACGAGTTGGTCGTTGAGCTTATGAATGTTGAATTCCTTTTCGATTTTGGACCTTCCGGCACGTCCCATCTCGATCAGCCGCTCAGGATGACTGAGGAGAAAAATCAAGCGTTCGACAAGGGTTTCCACATCCCGCTCCGGGACCAGAAAACCCGACTTTCCTTCTTCAACCAGTTCAGGGATGGCGCTGTGAACGGTGCTGATGACTGGCAGGCCGCTGGCCAGAGCCTCCATCAGGACAACGGGCAGTCCTTCCTTGTCTCCGTTGCGATCGACTACGCTTGGGGCCAGGAAAATATCAGCATCTCTCATAAGTTTCCTGACTTCGTCCTGCCGTCTCCAGCCTAAAATTTCAACTTTATCTCCAATCTCCAGTTTCGCAATGAGCCCCTCCATCTTCTCCCGCAGCGGACCGTCGCCAACGATACGGTATTTAATTCGGGGAAATCTTTTAAGCGCCTCGGCTACTCCCCGGATTCCATAGATAATTCCCTTTTTCTCGACCAGGCGCCCCACCGTCAGAAGGTTTATCGTCTCACCGGGTTCTGAATAACGGGGAGAAAACTTGCTTGGATCTATGCCCATTCGATGGACAAGAATTTTTTCGGGATCACAACCAAGGCCGACCAACTCGTTTTTCATGTCCTCGCTGATCGGCAGAAACACATCCCCTTTCGTGAATAGAAAATCATAAACGTTTCGTCCACGACTCTTTATATATTTTGATACGTCAAATCCATGGAAAGTAGTTATCAATCTACCATTGATGGCCCCTATGTATCTTAGTTTAGCAGCCAGGATTCCGTTGGGTCCGAAATGACAATGCAAAATATCGTATTTGTCCCTGTTTTTTGCCAGGATATCCGCCTTGTAGAGTAGGCCGAGAGACGTGGCTTCACTTCCAAGGGTTATCGGATTGAGTGACCTGTATAATGGAGCTGTATTGTGTTTTGTCATTAAAATTCCTATGGCACCACAAATTCTTTTAAATTTATTTTCAGGCATGATTCGACCGGATCTTCCGTGACAAAATGTCCTGTCCAAAAGACGGTATTTTTCAACATCAGAATGCATTATCGGACCATTCGTTATGTTGTATGTATATATGTCGACATCATGACCAAGATCAATAAGCCCTGTAATTTGATTTAAAATAAAAGTCTGAGACAAAACCGGAAAAGAATTTAAAAAGAATGCAATATTCATTTTTAATCTCCCTTAGGTTCACCTTGCCATTCGACTTGATTCCTTATGTTCAAGTTCTTTTTCCTTTGTTTTTTCAACCTGAAGTAGCGAGACAAAGGATTGGAAGGAAAAACAAGGTAAACAGGAGGAATGGCTGCGAAATTAAACATCTTGTAAACTTTACAGCAGGCTACAAGTCGCTCACCAGTCGATTTTATAAGGCTGGCTCGCCTGTAGTTCGTCTTGGACAAGTAACGGCTCCCCTCGGCCCTGATCAACTCCTTATCGGTAAGGGCTAATTCACACATCAAATCCAGGAGCATGAGCGAGTCCTCGCACCAATCCTCGACCTTGGCCGCATAGGTTATCGTTTCATCGTGTTTTCTGTAACTTGCTTTTACCTCGGGAACGTCGATCCTCCCGAGTTTTGCCGCCAACAGGAATTCAGCCACGACGTCTTGAAAGAGGTTCTTTTTTGATTTAAACCCTCCGATTTTGTTAAGATATTCACTGTTGAATAAGGTGCTGCAAAGATATAAGGCTGTTTGACCTTTAAACCACTCTCTGAAGAAATCCTCGATAGGGAGTCCGCCGGCATTGTTACGTATTTCCTTTTTTGCATTTCCATCCTGATCAATTATTCTTGTCCCGGTTCGAATTATTCCTACATCGGTTTTCCTGCCTAGACTTTTCATGCATGTCTCGATGAAATCTTCATCGATGAGATCATCATCATGGAGCAGTAGAAAATATTTTCCCCGTGCATGGTCGACACAGAAGTTGAAATTGTTGTTGGCGCCGATGTTTTCCGAATGTTTGAAGTAGCGGATGCGGGGATCCCCGAAGCCGGCAACCAGCTCGTCGGTGCGGTCGGAGGAACAGTTGTCCGCCACGATGACTTCTATATTGGGCCAGGTCTGATCAAGTGCGCTTTTCAGTGCCTGTCGCAGATAGCCGTCGGCCCGATTGTAGGTGGGGATGCCAATGGTCACCAGGGGTCTGTCTGCAGGGGTCATCTATCAAATCTCCATGGCAAAGCGGTTATTTCCGATGACCGAACGCGGCTGAACGGTCTTCAGCCGTTGGAACGGTTTTCCTTGCTGCCGCCGGCTTCACGGCGGAATCAGAAGAAATCTCCGCTGGGAAAGAGGACTCCGGCTTTTGATTTTTGTCCGCGGCATTTCGTTGATACCGCCGATAAATAGTGAACACGAGCAAAGCCGTGATTCCTGTTGAAAGGGAACGGATTTCCGGCCTGGCATCCAGAAACTCCATGAGCGGCAACAGAAGCAGAAGCGGCAGATACCGGCAATTTCGGTCCCAAAAGCCGGGAATGACGGCTCCGATCAAAAGCAGCAGCGCCGAAAGGGAAAATAAGAAGGTCCCCGTCAGGTACTCCCTGGAAACAAGGGATCCGATGACGGGCAGCAGGCGCGGAGGATCGTAGGCGAGACCGGCGGAGCAGAGCAGAAAGAAGAGGGACAGGACCGGCAGCATTTTCGGTTTCGCTGCCGGGGCATCCGAATATTCCAGTGTCCAGGCAAGGAGGATGAAAAAGACAGACACCGGATACCATGCGAGGGGGTTTCCCTGTTCCGTAACATTGATGAGTCCGGGAACCGTCATGCTGGCCAGGATATGGAGGCCCCCCCCGATCAGGACGATTTCGGAGACTTTTTTCATCCTGCCAGGGTCGGGGATGATCGCCCGCAGGGAAGAGGTCATGCCCTGGGCGCGATGGGGAACGATCCCTGAAAAGATCAGAAGCATCCCCAGCAGCTCCGAACCCTCTTCCAGCGCGACCCTCAGTCCCAGTGCCCAGTTCGCCCAGGAACCGGCATGTTCCAGATATTCCTGCAGAGCAACGGAGCCAAAGAGGCTGATGCCGACGCCTATGAACAGGGACGAGCGCCTGGTCTGCGGGTTTCTGAAGAGCACGGCCAGGGCGCAGGCGACCAGAGAACCGAAAACCACTCCGTACGGCAGCAGGTCGCTCCAGCCGCCGATCCGCTCATGGATCGAGCCGAGTTCGTCGAGTGAGAGACACGTGAAAACGGCGGAGAGAGCCAGCCAGGCAAATTTCTCCTTGTTCCCCTTTTTTTGAGAATAAAGCTCGTAAGCCAGAAGACCCAGGGCCAGAAGGCAGAGGGCGGACCACCAAACGGCGGCATTCATCTCAACCGCCAGGTTGAAATGGCGGACCAGCCAGCGCTTTCCGGGAAAAGACAGAGGGTATTGTTTGACCGCCGTCGTGGCGATAAGAAACAGGTCGATTCCCAGGATCCAGATCCACCATGGGATCGCCTTGCGGCGGACTCCGCTTTCTCCGGGCATCCTCCAGGCGCAGATGATACGCTCGAGTTTCCTGATGCCTTTGGAATGAATCTCTAATTCAGCCATATTCGGACCTTTTTATAATCAGGAGGCAGACACCGCTGGACTGGCATGGTTCTATTTAAATGTCTGCCTTCATGGTTTTTCTTCAAAACACGCATTTCCTCAGCAGTTTGAAAAAAACGTCGTAAATCCTCTCGGTCACGTTTCCATCCTGTCCCAGCCGGACAAACACCATGTTCCATTCGGGGATGACGAAACACCTGTTGTTATTGAATCCTTTGGCGGCATAGGTCCCGGGAGGTGCGGACGGCCACCTGCGGCGTCCATAACGCCCGGGGCCATTGGTCCACCAATTGAATCCATATCTGCCGGGTCCATCGCTGCTCCTCTTGCCGGAGCAGGGGACGGAAGCGGGCACTTGCGTCGCTGTTGCCAGATCGACCCACTTGGCGCTGAGCAGTTGGCGGCCGGCCCAGCATCCACGATTCAGGAAGAGGTGGCCGAAACGTGCCATCTCAAGGGCCGAGATGTCGATTCCCTTACCCTTGTTCCCTGCACCGCCGTTGATCAGAACCCCTCCAATGGCGCCGAAATTTCCCCATACCCAGCCATCGGGATCAAAGCCGACCGGGTCGGCAATCGACCGCCGGAACAGGTCCCCCGACGGCTCTCCGGCAATGCGGGTGAGCACGTGGAGAAACTGGTTCATGGCTGAATCCCAATACCGGAACTGCGTTCCCGGGGCGAACAGAGGTTCCGTGGGAGTGAATGGCTTTCCGCTCTGATCGCCTCCCCCGTCGTAGCCGGAGGTCATGGTGGTGAAATGCCTGAGGCTGACGGCCGGATATTCGGGAGCGAGTTCCGGCAGGTAATCCTTCGCCAGGCTGTCCAGCGAGCATTTCCCCTGGTCGATCAGGAGTCCCAGCACGGTACCGGCGAAGGATTTGGTGCATGACCAGACACTGTGCCGTACCGCGGACCGGTCCCCCTTCCAGATGAGCCGTCCGTTTCGAATCACCACGACCTCGGAGACTCTGTCCTTCCCCGTTTTCCGGGCCAGATAGGACAGCGCCTTCTCCAGTCTCCCGGAATGGACATTCTGGGTTTCGGGAGAAACTTCCTCCCAGAGGGAGCCGGGGAAGGCCATGCTTGCATCGGCCTCCGTCCGGAAGAATCTTTCGGTGCCGAGAATATCGGCTTCAGCCTTCATCCACACTAAATGCCACCTTTTCCATCTTTGCCCCGCCTGCCTTGCCGGTATGCGGCTCTGCAAGGACCAGATCGCTGCGCATCTTGACCACCCGCGCAGGCATGCCGACGGCGATCGCCCCGTCGGGAATATCCGTTGTCACCAGGGATCCGGCTCCGATGACAGCTCCTTTGCCGATACGCACCCCGCTCAGCACCGTGACTCCGACACCCAGCCAAGCCTCGTCATCGATAACGATCGGACCATTCGACTCGAGGGGCTGTTTGCGAATCGGCTGGTCAGGCGCGATGCCGTGGTTGTAGGAATAGAGGGCGCAGTTGGGGGCGATCATGACCCCCGATCCGATCCGGATCGGCGCCACAAAGGCGTTGATCTGGCAGCGCGGATGGATGCTCGATCCGGCGCCTATGCTCAGGCTGCCGCCGAGGTCGGTTTCGATGGTGGTGTCCCTGTAGATGTAGACGCCGTCGCCCAGCTGGACCGGACCCCCCTCTTTTTTCTGAAAGACAAGAACCCGGTCGCCGATGAAGCAGTGCTTCCCGAGCCGGAGGTCGTCGTGGTAGATCGTCGCCGTCGGCTCGATATACCCCTGGCTGTTCATCTTCGCCAGCACAATTCGTTCCTTGTGCGGCGGTGCCGACCAGGAAGCGAAACGGGCGGCGCACCGTCCCACCGCTCCCCTCCCCGCAAAATGCATCCAGAACTTGGCCCATCTCTTCTTCCAGGGGCCGAAACTGGGGCGTCCGGATCGATTTCCCTTCATTTTCCTCCTCCTTCCCCGGATCGGGTTTGTTGGCAGGATATTTCCTGACGGGGGTCGAGAACGATTTCCCTCAGGTAACCGGCTTTCAGCAATATCGCTCCCTTCAGCCCGGCACCACCGATGATCACCGCCCATCCGGCAACGGCCAAAACCGGCCACGCAGCGAGCTTGCCCGGCAGTATTGCCAGGGGAAGGAGCAGGGCCATGGGAAGAAGGTGCGCGACGCCGACGGTCAGCAGCAGCGAACGGGGGCGGCAAAGAGCCTGCACGGATCGGGAAGCGCCTCCGTTACGGCAATGCCGCAGGTACAGAAGCCAGACCGCAAGGTCGAGCACCAGACAGATCAGGGCCGTCCATCCGGCATGGAGTGCGGGAATGGTCCCTTCCCAGGCAGCCGCCAGCAGCAGCGGTCCGCTCCCCGTGGCGAATCCCGAAGCGACGAAAAGGAAGGGCAGCAGTGGGTTGTTCCAGCCCTCTATGCCCCGGGCCCGATAAACAAGAAAACTTTGGCTTAAGATAAAAGCGATGGCTGCCGCCGCTGCGATGAGCCGCAGCAGGAGGATCGGGAAAAGGGCGTCCAAAAGAGCGCAGGGCACGAACAGCAGGGCCGCCAGGGTCTCCCGCGACATCCAGGAGTTCCGCAGATGGCTGAGCAGGTAACGGCTCCGCAGTGGGCGGCCGGCTTCGAGGGCCAGGACGGCCAGACCCAAAAGGACGAGGATCGGAGCGGCCGTCAGGAAGGCGGACGGTTGCTGCCGCCCGGCGACCTCCGCAGGCAGGCTCAGGAGCAGAAGGCTCAGCAGGTAGAATCCGGCCCCCATCCCTCCCAGGATGAAATTCAGGGCCGCCGCCCACCCCCACGTCTCCTGTCGACTCGGTCGGATGAGTTCCATCGCCCTCACACCTCCTCTTCCCTGGCGTCGAGTCCGGTCCACCCGTCCGGTAGGAGGTAGAAGACTGCCGGGACGGTCCCCAATGAATTTTGGAGCCGGATCGCCCGGTTTCCCTGCAGCAGGCGGGACACCGGACTCTCAGGATCATCCAGATCTCCGAAACAGAGGGCCTTGGCGCTGCATTCGACGACGCAGGCCGGCGTCGCCTCGGCATCGATTCCCGGCCGCAGCCCTTGCTCCAGCCCCTTCTCCAGCCGGGGCAGGCAGAAATGGCATTTGGTGCAGATGCCGACGGATGGGGTGGCGCTTTTGCCGGCGGACGGCGCCGGCAAGCTGGCCTCGGTTTCGACGGCGGAGTTGCGGGAGATAAGGGTCCTGGCCCTATAGGGACAGGCGACGATGCAGTAGCCGCAGCCGAGGCAGCGTTTCGGATCGATGTCGATAATGCCGTCGGGCCGCCGGTGGGTGGCCCGGGTGGGACAAACGTCAAGGCAGGGAGGAGAGTCGCAGTGGTTACAGCTCTGGGGAAGGAAGAACCGTTGTCGCTGGGGTTTTTCGCTCAGCCCGCAATCGTCGACCCGCCGCCAGGCGTCAATAGGGATCCGGTTGACCGCGTGGCAGGCCAGGGCGCAGGAGCGGCATCCGAAACACCTGCTTAAATCGATCACCATTCCCCAGCGTGCCATCGGATTTTTCTCCCGGGATAAGCTCCCTCAGCCGAGTAGTTTTTTGACGCGATCGGCCAGTCGGACGGTGAGGGCCAGAAAAGTAAGTACCGGGTTGGCATAGCCGCTCGTCGGAAAGACCGAGGGACCGGCGATGAACAGGTTTGCCAGACCATGGACCCGGCTGTTTTCGTCGACAACCCCCTTTTTCGGGTCGGTGTGCATGCGGGTGGTCCCCATATGATGCCATCCGCCGTGCAGGTGAGGGGGTGGGGCGTCGTCTTCGAGTTCGATATAAAGCTCCCCAAGGCCGGACCGGCGCAGCTCCTCGCCGATGATCTCCTGCGAACGGATGATGCTGCGCATGTCGGCCGTTGTAGGCTGCCAGTTCAACTGCGCCCGATTCTGGCCCAAAGGATCTCGTTCCGTCATCAGGCTGACCCGGCTTTCGGGGTTGGGTATCTGCTCGGCCATCGTATTGAGGCGAAAGACCTTGATTTTTCCTCTCCGGCGGATCTTGCGGTAGACGTGCTGGGCGATTTCCGGAAAATTGCCCAGCATGTTGGACAGATGTTCTCCGGCCCCTTCCGGCAGCTCTCCGTGTCCCAGGGCGGATCGGAATGCGTTGAGGGAATCGACTCCTTTCGAAGCTCGCGATTGGAAGCGCGGATCGGGGAGATGCTTGGGGTGCAGGGATGCGCAGTAGTTGAGCAGCCGTTCTCGACGCACCACTTCCTCGGAAAGAGTCAGCTTCCCCATGATCGCCCTTCCCTTGGCTTCGTGGATCCGATAAAGACCCGTAGCATCGAAGAGCCCGGGATCGGTGGGGACGAAGATTCCCGACCATAGATGGGGATGCTCCATGAAGAATCGCCCGACCAGGTCGTGCTCATTGCCGAGCCCGGCGCTCTGGACGCGATTGGAAAGAAGCATCAGGCGAGGAGTTTCTATTCCCCCGAGGGCCAGGACGTAAATCCCTGCCCTGGTCTGGAAATTCTTGCCGTCCAGGGTTGCCGCACGAATGCCGGTGACGGTCCTGCCCGCTTCGTCGGTTTCAACCTCGAGGACGTTGGAGTACAGGTAGGCGGAGACGTTTTCGCTTTGTTCTATCTCCGCGCGGTAATCCGTGAAGAATGGATCGCGCACGCCGAACTGGAAAATGGTTGTTTCCACCCGCTGACCGTCCAGGGGAAGCCGCTGGGTTTGCGTCGGATTTTCCCAGTCCCCGACCTCGAAAGTGTCGGGACCGATACGGCAGATGTCCAGGGCGCGCTCATAGTAGGGATCGAGCTGGCTTCTGGAAAAAGGCCAGCCGCTGTAGGGGACCCAGTCACGAGTTTCGAAATCGATGGGATCAAGGGGACGCAGCCGCACCCCCCCGAGGCGTCTCTCCCCCAGGGGGATATGCCAGAAATGGCTGGTGCCGCCGAAAAAGCGGGCGCGCGACGTGTCCAGGGGATAGTAGGGATGGCCGACGTTCTTCCCCCAGTACAGCGACTGGGTCGCTTTGTCGGGCTGGAATCCTCCACTCTCCAGCAGACATACCCTGACTTTCCCGCCGATGAATTCCCGGGCCAGGGCGATACCGGCCACCCCGGCGCCGACGATGCAGATATCGGCCTCGATCGTCTGTCCGTCCGGTAATGTACGCGCATCGAAAATCATGAGATTTCCTTATCCGGGAATAATGACTGCCGATTCGGTTTGGGAGCTGAAGCAAGACCTTTGCTACTTCTTGACGAATCGGCTGATCTCTCCATGGAAGTAGCGTGCGTCCAGGTCCTTGATCTTCGATTTAAGGGAGGATTTCTTGTGTCCCTTTCCCGGATTCCGCAGCTTCTCTTCGATTGCGGCGGCCAGGTCAGGGCGGCCGTTCTCCCTTAGCGGCTCGATCAGTTCATGATAGAAGAAAGTCATCCGTTCGATGGAGATTTTTGACATCATTTCCTCGGTAACATCATCGGCCTGGAAAGATCGTGACTTGTCCAGCACTCCCAGAGCGACGAAGGCGAGCATGGTCCTGATGCACTTTTCGCATTTGCCGCAGTTGAACCTTTCCTGCTCGTACTGCTTGAACTGATTGCAGACCCGCAGATGGGACAGGGCCGGTCCCCAGTCAGCGATGAGTCTGGTCCGATCGAAACGGGAAAGATCCGTTCCGTCATAACGGATGCGCAGGTCCATGCTGCTGTAGTTCGGCTCGAGCAGCGGATGGGAACCGTTCGGGTGAAAATTGGGGATGTCGAAATCGGGTGAGATCGAGACGGTGTTGAAACGCTTGGCAAAGGCATGTGCCACCGAAGCGAGGGCGCCTCCCATGAACCGATACTGCCAGAGATCCCAGTGATGTTGCGAATCTTCCTCGCGGAAGGGGAGGTAAAGGTTGGTGTAGACGGGAATGAGATTGATATCGACTTCCCTGGCCGCTTCAGAAAGCGACTCCCTGACTAGTTCAAAGATCTCCGGGATATCCTGCTCAAGACCGAATATCAGAATTCCGTCCCTGATATACCGGGGATGGTCCGGCGGAAAGGTGAGGCGGTTGCGGCGGAGGGTCGCAAAGGAGTCGATTCCCCCGGAGAAGAAAAATCCCGCCCGCTCCGCCGGGCGCTCTCTTTTCGCCAGGATCGATCCCTTGTCCTCGAGGAGCGGCCGCGGCTGGCCGTACCAGTGGCTGAGCCATCCCATGGCCACATTGAGGCCGTCCCGCAGGTCCGGGCAGACCTCGGCGTCGATGAAAACCCTCTTTTCGCCGTAATGCAGGGCCGGAATCGCCCCGGCGATCAGGAAGGCGTTGGGGTTGCTCGTCAGGTCCTCCGCGAAAGCTTCTTCGGTGTCGAAATAGAGTTCGTAGTCCTCCCGGGGGCAGTCTTCCCATTTCACCGTTGCGGAAACTCGGGCGCGGCTGCCGTTCCTGTCCGATTTCAAATTTTCGATTTTCATTTTCGCATCCCTTCCCTGTAGCCGAGACTGTCTTCCCACGGGACATATTCGGTATTCCACTCCAGCAAAGGCCTTACAACCCCCGGCATGTTCTTGGCGTAATCGCCCCGCGCCGAGTCACCTTCGAGGCTGTCGACGACCTGGAAGGTGACGGCGTTGAATTCGGAAAATTGCAGTGTTTCGGGGAAAAGCGTTAAAAGGTGACAATTGACGAAGAGCATCCCCTCGGCCAGCAGGTTTCCGGGAATCCAGACGGAACTCACATACGATCCTTCAGGTCGCGGGCGCTGCCGCCATTGAGCGTCCTGGTCGACGGTGACGAACACCGCTTCACCGTGCTCGTTGACAATTCCGAAGTGGGGCAGAAGAACGCGCCCCCCCTTCACGACGTCATACTCCATCTCGATCTGGAAAGGCTGACGGATGTCAAGGGACTGGCTGATGCGGCCGTCCTTCGCCCTGACCCGCACGGCCCGCAGCCGGGCCACCGGACCGCCTGGAGCCTTTTCGGGGTCGGGCCATTCGCGGATGGCCATCGAGTCATTCCCCGATCTCAGATGTCGGGTAACCACCTCGCCGGAGGGCCCGTCGGCCGTTATCCTGCCGTCTTCCAGCAGGATGGTCCGTTCGCAGAGGCGGGTTACCGCCGGCATGTTGTGCGAGACGAAAAGGACGGTGCGGCCGGAACTGCCGACCTCCTTCATGGTATCCAGGCATTTGCGCTGAAAGTCCGCGTCCCCGACGGCAAGCACCTCGTCGATGATCAGGATATCCGGTTCCAGGAAGGCGGCGACGGAAAATGCCAGTCGGACCTTCATGCCGCTGGAGTATCGCTTGACCGGCGTGTCGATGAATTTCTCCACTCCGGAGAAGTCGACGATTTCGTCGAATTTGCGGTCCACCTCCCTTTTCTTCATGCCGAGGATGGTGCCGTTGAGATAGACATTGTCCCGGCCGGTGAGTTCGGGATGAAAACCCGTTCCCACCTCCAGGAGACTGGAAACTTTGCCGCGAATTTCCGCCCGCCCGGTGCTCGGCTCGGTAATCCGGGCGAGAATCTTGAGCAGGGTGGACTTGCCGGCGCCGTTGCGCCCGATAATCCCCAGAACCTCTCCCTGCGCCACACTGAAGGAGATTTCCCGAAGAGCCCAGAGCACATCGGCCGGATCATCTTTCCCGTTATTTTCCGGATTCAGATCGTCGAAGCGGTATAGGGAGCGGTATTTTCGATAGTTCTTCAGCGGCCTCTTGATGAAATCGAGCAGGGCGACGCCGAGGCTGTCATGGATTTCCTCCTTCAGGCCGATGCGGTAGTGCTTGCTCAGGTTGTCGACGGCTATGGCTGAACCTTTATCGTTCATTTGCAGAAATCACTCCGATCCGTTAGATGACATCCGCGAAAACCCGCTCCATTTTCTTGAAATACAGGGCGCCGCTCACCAGCACGAGCATGCCGGTGACGAGCCCGGGCAAGACGTAGGGCCAGGGCATGGGAGTTCCCAGAAATGTGGCCCGGAATCCTTCGATAACCCCCACCGCGGGATTCAGGGAATAGATGAAGCGGTAGGTTTCCGGGATGGAAGATGCCGAGTAGACAATGGGCGCCGAGTACATGAACATCCGGATGCAGAAGGGCATGGCCAGTTTCACATCCCGAAAGCGGATGGCCATGGCGGAGAGCCACATGCCGAATCCGGCGCTCACTCCGACCATGAAAAGCAGCATGAGCGGAAAATAAAGGAGGTTCCAGGTGGGCATGACACGGTAGTACAGGCCGATGACCAGGATGATCACCAGGGAAACGGCGAAGTCGATCAGGCGGGCCAGGATTGGTGTAATCGGAAAGATAAGGCGAGGGAAATATACCTTGCCGAGCATGTTCTGACCCGTGACGAGACTTTCACTCGCCTGAGTCACCGATTGGGACATGTAGTTCCATGGAACGAGTGCCAGGCTGGAGAAGAGAACATAGGGGATACCGTCCGTAGGGACTTTGGCCACCTTGCTGAAGATAAGGGTGAACACGACGATCTGAATCAGAGGCTGCAGAATGGCCCAGGAAAAACCGAGAATGGTCTGGGCGTATAGGATCTTGATATTGCGCCACACCATGAAGTAGAAAAGGTCTCGGTACTCCCGCAACTCCTTGAAGTTGATGACCTGCCATCCCGAGCTGGGCTTTATGACAATGATTTCGGGGTTGCCTGTATCGACTTTGTTCATGGTCGGCTTTCCGATGAGTAGGATTAGCAGTTATTTATCAGCAGAGGTGATCATTGGTCGTTCACAAAGTAAAAAGACCGGGCAGCCTTGAGTTTTTCTGGAAGCCCGGCCCCTGCTGGTTCGTTCCAGCTCCAAGTTTTTTTGTCGCAATTCATTAGCAAGAGTTTGTTTTTTCGAGTGTTTTTCCGAAGAACATCTTTTCTTCCGTCCTTTGATTAACAATTAACAGCAGTTTCAAGGCTGTCAAGGAGCTCTCTCGGCCTCGGACATGATCTGAATCGGGTTCGGTCCTTTTCCCTCCTTCTCCCGGAGGTGCTGCGTCGGTTGGAAATGCCGGTCCTGTTCCTCTCGCAGCCGGTCGCACAGGCGGCCGGCCGGCATCTCCACGTCCCCATAAGTGATCGCGCCATCCCGGGGAACGTTCCGGAGCATACGGCATCCTTCGGACAGGCCCATGGGGAGGAGATGATCGCGCCGACAGATGTCGGCGTTTTCGATGGTGCCGTAGCAGGTGAATCCGCCGATGCCGTCGAGGGTCTCCCCGGCCTTCAGGTCTCGTTTGGCGATGGTGATCACTTCGCATACCGGCCCCGCCAGGGGCGTCACCGTCGCATCTCCAAACAAAACGGCGCGGGCGGCGGTCAAGGGGACTTCGAGGTGCGGCAGATGGTAGGGGACGTAGAAGGCGTAGAGGGGGCCTTCACCCATCTTGAAATAGTTCATGTAGCTTCGGCGGGAGGGATCATCGTTGTACCCGAGCACGAAGACGCCGGGACCCGGTTCGGCTCCGAGGATATAGTCGACAAGGCCTCCGTCAAGAAGCTTGTCCAGGGGGAAGAGGTCGACCGCCTCCTTGACGTGGGTGCATCGCGGGCCGTACATCCCTCTCCTGCCGACCCGGAAACCGGTGGCGTTGGCCACCACGGCATTTTCCATGGAGATCTTGGTGCCGTCGGCGAAGGAGGTGGCCATCTGGGCCGAAATATGGTGCTGCTCGGCAAATCCCTTCTGGGTTTCGGGGGTGCGGTAATGGTCCTGCAGACCCTTGATGTTGCCGGCCAGAACGGGATGGTAGCCGATGGTCCTTACGAAGCGCAGCAGGTTCATCATCACCCCCGGCTGATCACCGTCGGCATTGGTGACGATCACTCCGGCCCGGTCGGCGTGTACCTTCAGGATGGGACCCACGGTGGCGTCGAGTTCGGCATTCATCAGGACCATGTGCTTGCCGTTCTTTATCGCCTCGAGGGCGACGTGGGCGCTGAATTCCACGTCCCCCGTCGCTTCGATGATTACGTCGATCCCCTCTGCGCGGCACGTCAGAAGGGCGTCATCGGTGGCGGCGCACCCCCCTCCGCCAATCGTCTCCTCGAGTTGGGCGACGGTCTCGACTGTGCGGAACTTTTCGACGCCAGCATCGCGGAGCGCCGACAGGGCCGCGGGAAGTGTGCGGTTTGCGATGGCCGCCAGGCGCATGCCGGGGATATATCTTTCGATCTGAAGGGCGATGCCGCGCCCCATGTATCCGGCTCCGATCAGGGCCACCCGTACGGGCCGACCCTCGGCCTGACGTTTCTGGAGCGCTTTATCCACAATGATCATGATGTCTCCTGTTCATCCAATAAGTGAAGTGCCGCCTCCGGGAGAGGTCACCCGTGATAGAGGGGCCAGTTCGCATCCTTTTCAGAAAGGATCGGACGATGCGCTTCCGGCCACCGCACGGAGAAAGCCGGATCGTCCCATCTTATCCCCCGCTCGCATTCGGGAGCATAAAACTGAGACACCTGGTAGAAGACCTCGGTTTCGTCGGCCAGGGTCTGATAACCGTGGGCGAAGCCTTCGGGGATGTAGAACATCCGCCGGTTCTCCGCCGTGAGCGTCACCCCCGTCCACTGTGTGTACGTGGGGGAGCCGGGGCGCAGATCAATGATGACGTCATAAATGGCTCCCTTGAGGCACCTCACCGATTTGGTCTCGGCAAAAGGGGGGATCTGATAATGCATGCCCCGCAACGTATCCTTCTTCCGGCTGAAGGCCAGGTTGGCCTGCGCCAGGTCGGGGTTGAGCCCGTGAGCTTCGAATTCCCTCCGGCACCATGTCCGCGCAAAAAAACCGCGGAAGTCCTCAATCGCCTCGGGCTCGATGAGAAAGGCGCCTGGGAGTTCCGTCTCGTAAAAAATCATCTCTTCCTCACAATCCGATCCCCTCGTAGCGGACGATGCCGGACTTGTCCAGCATCCGTCGACCGTCGATCACCAGAGGGGGTGATTCCACATTTTCGAGCATGATAGGAAGCTGCTGGAATTCCGGCCAGCGGGTGAGCAGGAGGACTACCTCGGCCTCTTCCAGCGTCTGCGCCAGGTCGTCGCAATACGCGATCCGGCTGTTGCCGAAGAGCTTTCGGGCTTCCCCCGCCGCCACCGGATCGTAGGCCCTGATTTCCGCTCTCTCCTCCAGCAGTTCGCGGATGATGGGAATGGCAGGGGACTCCCGCATGTCGTCGGTGCCGGGCTTGAAGGCCAGTCCCAATACGGCGACGCGGACGCCGCTGAAGTAGGGGAAGTGTTTGCGGAGCAGGGAGAGGACCTGGCGGGGCTGGCTTTCGTTGACCTGGATCACGGCATCGAGCAGCGCCATCGGCCTGCCGGCCTTTTTGCCGTGCGCAATCAGGGCCTTGACATCTTTTGGAAAGCAGCTTCCGCCGAATCCGCACCCCGCTTCCAGATAGGTGGTGAATGCCGGGACGATGCGATTGCCGCCGGGGAGGATGGGACTCAGCCGCTTGTCCAGGTGGACCCCCCGCATCACCTCGACGACGTCGATGCTCCCCAGCGCCGCGCAGAGATTGCCGATCTCGTTTGAGAAGGAAATCATCGTCGCGAGCAGGGAGTTGGAGGCGTATTTGATCATTTCCGCCGTCTTCGGGGTGGTCCGCAGCTTGTCCACACCTTCGAAGACGGCGTAGAGCTCCTCAAGAGCCTCCATCGTTCCGGTGTCGATTCCTCCCAGAACGATGCGATCCGGAAACATGAAATCCTGGATCGCCTCCCCCTCCCGCAGAAACTCCGGATTCATGCCGACCCCGAAGTGAACGCCCGCTTTTTTCCCCGAGCCCTGCTCGAGAAGGGGCAGGACGATGTTCTCCGTGGTGCCGGGGACCACCGTGCTCTTGACCACCACGGTGTGGTAGGCGTCCTTGCTCCTCAGCGCCTCGCCGATCTGAAGGGCCGCGGCCCTGACGTACTGTAGATCGATCTCCGCCCCGTCGAAGGGTGTGCCGACGGCCAGCAGGGAGAGGTCCGTCTCCCGCACCGACCGGTGCAGGTCGGTGGTGGCTTCGAGACGGTCGTGGAGGTTTCTTTTCAGCAACGCCTCCAGCCCGTTCTCATGGATGGGCGGAACGGCCGCATTGAGCATGTCGATTTTTGTCCGGTCGTTGTCCACGCAGACGACCCGGTGCCCCTTCTCCGCCAGACAGACGCCGGAGACGAGCCCCACATACCCTGTTCCGATCACTGAAACCTTCATCAGGCCTCCTCCGCTTCACGGTTATCTCGATACCAGATCAAAGACCTTCTGATTCCCTCCTCCAGAGAAATGGAAGGATCATACCCCAGCTCTTCCCTGGCCTTGCCGATCAGAGGGCAGCGTCGGTTCGGGTTATCCACCAGGTAATCCGCATCGCTGCTGGCCTTTTTGACCACCTTCCCCTGATAGCCGAAGAGTCCTCCGGCAGTGGAGACCAGTTTGCCGGCAAAATCGGCGATAGATATTTCCGGCGATTCGACGCCGATATTGTAGGCCTCCCCCCGGCGGCCCCGGATCAGGATCTTGAAATATCCGACGATCGCATCGGCGATGTAGCAGAAGGTCCGAGTGGGAGAGCCGTCCGAATGCATGACGATATCCCGGCCGTCCAGGATGTCCCGGACGAAATCGGGAATCACCCGGCGGTCCGTGATCTTCAGTCCAGGGCCGTAATTATTGAAGGGGCGCGCGATATGGATGGGCAAGTCGTGCTGGCGGGCGAAATTGACGCAGAGTGTCTCTCCATAACGTTTCGACTCATCATAGCAGGCCCTGGGGCCGGTGCAGGAAACGTTGCCGCGGTACGTCTCCGGAGTCGGAATGTTCTCCGGGGTGGGATCGCCGTAAATCTCGCTGGTGGAGTAAAAAAGAAAACCCTCCACGGGCCTGTCGCTCTCCTTCTGGCGGCAGCAATATTCCAGCAGGGTACGCAGTCCATTGACGTTGGCGTCCATGGTTTCGATGGGATACTTGCGGTAGTACATCGGCGAAGCGATGGAGGCGGCATGGATGATGTAATGGAAATCGTCGATATCCTCCGGCAGGGGTCCCGTGATGTCGTGTTTAACCAGCTTGAGATTCGGATTTCCGGAAAGAGAGCTGAGCCATTGAGGCAGGCCGCGCACATAGTTGTCGTACACTGTGACCTGAACGCCTTCACCGCCGGCTGTCCGATTCCAGCGGAGCAGGGATTGTATGAGGTAGTAGCCCAGAAATCCGCCGCCGCCGGTGATCAGGATGTTCTTTCCCGGCAGGGCGGCGAATTCCTTCTCCAGCTTGTGGCAGATATACTCCAGGTCCTGATTGACGACGGTCTGCGCATTTTCCATTTTCCACGGGCCTTGCCGGTTGTCCCCGGACGGTGGGGAGAAGGGGTGGAATCGTCAGCTCTGCCAGATTTTCCAGGGAGTTTTCCCTTCGCTCTCCCACAGATCTTCCAGAACCATTTTGTCCCTCAGGGTATCCATCGGCTGCCAGAAACCGTAGTGGCGATAGGCCGCAAGGTTCCCTTCCTGGGCCAGCTTTTCAAGGGGCTCCCGCTCCCAGACCGTCGCATCTCCCGCGATGTAATCCAGAACTTCCGGTTCGAGGACGAAATACCCGCCGTTGATCCAAGCGCCGTCCCCCTGGGGCTTTTCCTTGAAGGTGGGGATCTTGAACTGCTCCGTGCCCAGGTTGAAGGCACCGAACCGTCCGGGAGGCTGCACGGCCGTCAGGGTGGCCAGGGTCTTCTGGCCGCGGTGGAACTCGACCAACCTCGTGATGTCGATGTCGGAGATCCCGTCGCCATAGGTGCAGCAGAACGTTTCGTTGCCGATGTGTTCCCGGACCCGCTTCAGACGCCCCCCCGTCATAGTCTTCTCGCCGGTGTCGACCAGCGTCACTTTCCAGGGTTCGGTGCCGTTGTGCAGGATCTTCATGTCATTATTTTTCAGGTCGAAGGTGACATCGGACATCTGCAGCGAATACATGGCGAAATATTCCTTGATGTAATATCCCTTGTATCCGAGACAGATGATGAAGTCGTTGATGCCATGAGCGGAATAAATCTTCATGATGTGCCAGAGAATCGGCCGGCCGCCTACTTCCACCATGGGCTTCGGCTTGATGGTGGTCTCTTCGGAAAGACGGGTACCGAAACCTCCTGCAAGGATGACAGCTTTCATTAACAGAACTCCTGTGCATTTCGGCGAAAATCGGAATATTTCAGGGACCGGAGGTGGAAAGAAGCACATTCCGGCCGTTTTCAAGCATCGAGTCCCTGCCTGCGGCAGGTCCGTGCATAATTTGATCTTCTCCCAATGGTTCGAGGAGATCCTTTAGCGGAAGAGATCAAACCTCCCTCGTTTGAGCCGGGATGCTAAACCAATTAACACCGAAGAAGAGCGTGTCAAGGTCAAGGCGATCGCCTTCATCTCTTCGTATGAGCGACAGCAGTCTTGACATGCTCCAAAGGGATGATATCAGGTTTATTGCCGGGTGGGAGAACCCGGCATATCTGTTAGAAACATTCCGCCCATCCGGAGAGCTGTATGCTGAAGGAGCAAATAGGGCACAGAATTGTCGATCTTCTGCTGACGGCGGTGGCCTTTCTGACGGCCTACCTTGCAAGTCTCCTCTGGCTGGGCGCTTCTTCGGGTCTGGCGGACAACGGCGTTTTCCCTTTCCTCTTTCTGGCCTCACTGGTCTGCTGCGGTCTCTCCTACGATTTTTTCAGTTTATACGAGATTCATGGCCGACAGAACTTCGACCGGACTTTTCTCCACGTCGTCAAAAGCACGCTGGCCGGGACGGCGGGGGTGGTTCTGCTTATCTACACCCTGCGGCTGCAGGGTGACAGCCGCCTTCTGATCGGACTTTTCCTGGGGTTCAACATCCTGCTTCTGACCGCGTATCGGGGGGGCCTCCATCTGCGGCGGAAGAACGGGGCGAGCAGCAAGGAAATCCTGATCATCGGAAGCCTGGAACGGGCCCGGGAGGTCGTCCGCTACATCACTGCCAATGAAGAGCTTGGATACCATCTGATCGGCTGCCTGGAAGTCGGTCCGGAATATGTCGGCGCCGAAGTCGCCGAAGGTATAAAGGTTATCGGCACTCTGGGTGAGTTCAAGAGGATTCTACTTGAGCAGACTGTGGATGAAGTGGTTTTCGCGATGCCCCTGCAGGTGATCGACAATGTCGCCGACTATTTCATCTTTGCAGAGGAACAGGGGCTGAGTGTCCGGGTATTGCCAGACTGGCAGATACCGCAGATGATGTATCAGCCAAAAATCGCCTCGGTTTTTGTCCAGAATTTCGTCGGCATCCCGACTCTTGTGCTCTCCTCCGTCCCCCGCAAGGAATTCTCGCTGCTGGTCAAGGCCATTCTCGATCGCAGCCTCACGCTCGCCGGCCTGCTCGTCTTGTCTCCTCTCCTTGTACTGATCGCCGTAAGCGTCAAAGTGAGCAGCAAGGGTCCGGTCTTTTTCCGCCAGGAACGCTGCGGTCTCAACGGTCGTAAATTCATCCTGTACAAGTTCCGAACCATGGTCCCTGAGGCGGAGAAGCTCAAAGGCCGGCTGCTGGCAGCCAATGAAATGGACGGACCGGTTTTCAAAATCAAGAACGATCCCCGGGTGACGCCGCTCGGGAAGATACTGCGCAGAACGAGCATGGACGAACTGCCGCAGCTGATCAACGTGCTGAGGGGAGAAATGAGCCTGGTCGGTCCGAGGCCTCCGCTTCCCTCGGAAGTAAAAGAATACAAACACTGGCAGCTCCGGCGCCTTTCCATGAAGCCGGGATTGACCTGCATCTGGCAGGTGAGCGGCCGCAATGACGTCGGCTTTGAAGAATGGATGCGCATGGATCTCGAATATATCGATCGATGGTCCCTGCTGCTGGATTTCAAATTGTTGCTCAAAACTGTTCAGGTGGTGATTCTGGGTACCGGCCGATAAAGGCGGTCCGGGAGTGGTTTTAGTGATCATTCCCCGTCATCTGGCCAATGCCCGCTGCTCTGGTATACTGAGATTATGGGAAAAATGAAATTGCAGGAATGAAAAATCGTCGCCGATACAAATGCTTCCCTCGAAACTCGGAGAATAAATTGAACGACTGTTCGTCGATTTCTTCCATGGGTGAACTGTTCTTTAAGGAGGTGCGGGTCATGGGCTTGAAGCTGCTGCCGCTGTTGGTGGGTATTTTTCTTTTTCTTCCCCCGTTTTTGACGGATGCCGCCGCGGCGAGCAGGGACGATGCCGCGCCGGAGATTTTCAAGCCGGTCGTCGGGGCACCCGAATACGAATCAATTTTCCGGGAACAGTCAGGCACTGCGGGAGACGTCTTCGGCAGCCGAAGCGGTTATGTCCATCCGTTCATTTCGGTGGGCGGATACTACACGAGCAACATCTTCAGATCGGCTAATGACGAAAGGAGCGATAAGGTCATGGTGGTTTCACCCGGAATCTGGCTGGCGCTGCCGGCTACCCGGCAGCAGCTGCTGGAGGTGGAAACCATGAACACCGCCCCGGGAGGACTGGAACTCAGCCGGTTCCGAACCGAGACGGAAAGGCGTTTCCAGGCATACGCCCTGTATCGGGGGGAATTCCAGGAGAATGATAAATATCAGGAGGCGGAGACGGATGATCACAGGGCCGAAGCACTTCTGGCCTACAGGTTCCGTGGCGGCCTTTCGCTGGAGCTGCTGGATATCTACGAAAACGACCATGATCCCTTCTCCACGGGCGATGCCGAGGAGCGTGAGCTGGACACGTGGAAGGCCAATCTGCTCAATCCGATCATCAGTTACCAGGTGAGTCCGAAAACCCGCCTCCAACTGGACTACTCCTGGTATGTCCTCGACTACGACTCGTCGAGCCGGGATTTTCGCGACCGGGAGGACAATGCCGTTTCCGCGTACGTTTTCTACCAGTTCACGCCGAAGACGTCCGTCTTTCTGGACTATGAGTACATCGATGTCGATTACGACAGCTCCGACGAGGACAATCAGACAAATCTTCTCTACGGAGGCCTCCAGTACCATGTCACGGACAAGTCCCTCGGCCGTCTCAAGGTGGGATACGGGAAAAAGGATTATGATGAGGCGTCCTTAGACGACAACGACTTCTTTGCGCTTGAAGCCCAGCTGAGACACCGGTTCAACCGCAAGTCTTCGATTCTTATCAAGGCCATCAGCCGAGCCGATGAATCGGACGTGCAGGCCACACGGGACGTCCTTACCCATCAACTGAGAGTAGGTTATACGCACCTGCTTACGGCTAAGATCACCGGCAAGGTCGTCGCCTCCTATATTCGTAACGAATACGACGGAGAGATCACCGAGGACGGCAAGACCGACGAACGGGACGATGACAAATACCGGGCTGAAATCGCCGTCGGATTTTCCCCCTACCGATGGCTCAATTTCAGTACCGGTTATGTCTACACCGAACGGGATTCCAACTTCAACAGCCGGGACTACGAGGTCCATGTGGTCTACCTCAATGTCACGGCGGCGTTGTGAAAAGGTGAAAAACCGGATCCGGCCAATACAGGGGAGAGTCATGAGAACTAAGTGCCTGTTGTTTCTTCTCGCAATTCTTTTCGGTCTCTGCGGTCCCACCCTGGCGGACGAAGATGGTTACCTCGTCGGGGAGGGAGACGTCCTCAAGATCATGGTCTACGATCATCCCGACCTGACCACTGTGACCAGGGTCAGCGGCGGCGGAACGATCGCTTTCCCGCTCATCGGTCTCGTTCAGGTCAAAAACCTGAATGTGGACCAGATTTCCCAGAAGGTCGTCGATGGGCTCTCCGGCGATTACATCGTCAGACCTCAGGTCTCGGTTTTCATCGAAGAATTCCGGAGCAAGAAGGTGACCATCATCGGCCAGGTGGGAAGGCCCGGCTTGTATGAATTGAGCGGTTCAAAGAACCTCATGGAGCTGATTTCCGAGGCCGGAGGATTGACTCAGGATTACGGCAACACGGTCACGATCCACAGGAAAAACGGACCGAATAATAAAGAGGAGAAAACAATCAGCATCAATTTGAGGGATGTGCTGGAAAACGGGGGAGCAACGTTCAATGTTCCGATCCTCGACGGCGACAGCGTGGTGGTCTCCAAGGCCAGCATGTTCTACGTCACGGGCGAAGTGAGGAAACCCGATGCCTACAAGTTCGAGGACGGAACCACTGTGATCAAGGCGATCTCCATGGCCGGGGGATTCACGAACCTGGCTGCCCGGGGTAAGGTCAAGATCTATCGGGATATCAAAGGAAAAGAGCATGTGGCGGAGAAGGTTTCCATGGACATGCCTGTTTTGCCCGACGACGTGATCGTCGTACCGGAAAGCTTCTTTTAGTCATTCACATCTAAAGAATCGGATTTCACCATGGCAATCTCAGGCGAAGGCATCCATCTTCGAGAATATCTGAAGATCGTCGTAAAACATCGCAAGACAGTAGCGGGATTTTTCATCATCACGTTCGTCCTGGTCATGCTGGGTACGTTTGCGCAGACCCCGCAATACAAGGCCACGACTCGCGCGATCATCGAAAAGGCCATCTCCGATCCCCTGGCCGGCGGCCAGGCAAAATTCACCGATCCAGAATTCCATGAAACCCAGTATCAGCTGATCCAGAGCCATGCGGTGGCGCGCCGGGTCGTCGACATGCTTTCCCTCGAGGATACCTTCGATACCTATGTTGGCCGTTACATGCAGCCGAGCTTTCCGGAGACGGCAATGAGATGGATCAGAAAGGAGATGCGCCGGATCGAGCGGTTGCTGACCCGGACGGAGACCGCTCAGCCGGCAAAATCCGAAATGTCCAGGGCGGACTGGATCGCCTCGATGATCCAGGGGGGAATCGTGGTTGAACCTGTGCCCAACAGCCGCCTGGTCTCCATAAGCTATTTTTCGCCGAACCCGGAGTTCGCATCCCTCGTGGCCAACACCGTGGCCAAGGCGTATCAGGAAGAAACTCTGGACATGAAGATGGAATTCACCCGGCGGACCATGGCCTGGATGACGAAAAAAGCCGAGGAGGAAGAAAAGAAGCTGGAAGAATCCGAAAAGAGAATTGGGGAGTTCATGCGGACCAACAATCTCGTCACCCTGGAGAACAGGGTAGCGGTCATGCCGCAGCAGCTCGCCCAGGTCGGCACCGATCTGGTACAGGCTCAGAGCAGAAGGGAAGAACTGGAGGCCCTGTACGAAAAGGTGAAAAAAGTGGCGAGAAATCCAAGGGCCGCCGAAACCATTCCCGCCGTCGCCTCGGATCCGGCTCTTCGGACCTTGCAGACCCAGATCCTGGAGGCCGAACAGACTGTCATGCAGCTCTCCGGCAAATACGGTCAGAGGCATCCGGCCATGATCAAGGCCCGGGGCGACATCAATGTTCTGAAGGAGAAGAAAGCCCAGGAA
Source organism: Desulfuromonas sp. TF (assembly GCF_000472285.1). Taxonomy (NCBI): domain Bacteria; kingdom Pseudomonadati; phylum Thermodesulfobacteriota; class Desulfuromonadia; order Desulfuromonadales; family Desulfuromonadaceae; genus Desulfuromonas; species Desulfuromonas sp. TF. The sequence continues at coordinate 129,310 of NZ_KI421421.1, read as the reverse complement.
ATCGCCCGGATCATCGAGTCGATCAAAAACGAATACGAGCTTGCCCGGTCGGCGGAAAAATCCCTGGGCGCTCATATGCAGAGAAATAAAACCGAAGCACAAAGAATCAACGAAAAATTCATCCAGTACCAGGCGCTCACCCGTGAGCTGGAAACCAACCGGCAGCTTTATGACGCCTTGATCACCAAGGTCAAGGAGCAGAGCATGGTCGGAGAAAACCAGCCGGTGGTCAATTTCTGGATCGTCGAGGAGGCCGGTGTTCCACTCAGCCCGCGGGAGCCCCGGAAGATGGTGAATGCGCTTCTCGGCCTCATCGTAGGTCTGTTCGGCGGGGTGGGAATCGCCTTCTTCACCGAATATCTGGACAATACCATCAAGGATCCCGAAGAGACCGAAACGATCCTCGGCACCCCGGTGCTCGGCGTCATCTCTCTGTGCGAAGACCGGCAACCCCTCGATATGGTGGTCAAGGAGCCGCGGTCGGCATTCACGGAGAATTACAAAGCCCTGCGAACATCGCTGCTTCTGTCCTCTGCCGACGGAGCGCCAGCAAGAATTCTGATCACCAGCCCCGGCACGGGGGAAGGCAAAACCACTACTGCAGTCAATCTCGCCCTTGTCCTGGCCCAGTCGGATAAGCGGGTCCTGCTGATCGACGGCGACCTGCGCAAACCGCGCCTGCACAAAATCTTCGATATCGGCAACAAGAAAGGGCTGAGCACCTATCTGGCGGGAAGCTCCGGTGGAGATATCCTGGGCAAGGGGCCTTTGCCCAAGCTCGCCGTCATCCCCTCCGGTCCGGTTCCGCCGAATCCGTCCGAACTGCTGACGTCAAGTCGAATGGAAACTCTGCTCAATACCCTCAGTGAAGAATTCGATATCATCATCTGCGATTCCCCGCCCCTCCTGACCGTGGCGGATTCCCGGATTTTGAGCCGGTATTTCGACGCGACCGTGCTGGTGGTTCTCGGCGGCAAAACGACCTACGAAATCGCGCGACGCTCTCTCAAGCTGCTGATCGACGTGAAGGCCCGCATGCTCGGTCTGGTGATCAACGCCCTGGATGTGAAAAAGAACGATTATTACTACAATCAGTACTATTCCTCCTATGAGGAAGAGCAGAAGAAAGCCGAGATGACCGACCGATTGGAGAGGATTGCCAGTCAGAAATAGAACCTTCACCGGCGACGCCTCTCCCGGCTTGGGAGCCCGACCACCATGGTGGATATTCATTGCCATATCCTTCCGGCGATCGACGATGACGGACCTGTCCGCCTGGAGGACGTTCTTGAGATGGCGCGGATCGCCGTTGCCGATCACATTCGCCAGATTGTGGCGACGCCCCATATCAAGAACGTCGTTCATTCCCCTGAGCTGATTAGGGAGCGCGTCGCCTGGTTCAACGAGGAACTGCGGAAAGAAGGGATCGGACTGGAGATCCTGCCCGGAGCCGAAGTCAGCGCAGTCCTGAACACTTCGATTCTGCGGGATCATACCCTGAACGGCACCGACTATGTCCTTCTGGAATTCCCCCACAGCCATCTCCCGCAAAACGCCCGACAAATCGTCTTCGATGCCCTCATGGCCGGGCTGATCCCCATCATTCCCCATCCGGAGAGAAATCCCTCGGTGGTGCGTCGGCCGGAGTTGCTGATTGATCTGGCCGAAGCCGGCGCACTGGTTCAGGTTACGGCTGAAAGCCTGGTCGGCGGATTTGGTCCCGAGGCAAGGGCATGCGCCGTGCACCTGCTCAAAAACAAGGTAGTGCATGCGCTGGCCACGGATGCCCACTCCCCGACCTGGCGCCGCACCGTCCTGTCCGGGGGGGTGCAGGAGGCCGCAAAAATCATCGGCGAATCCGCTGCCCGCCGCCTGGTCACAACGAATCCTGCCGCCATAATTGCCGGGAAGGCAATTGATGAATAAACTGGTCTACATTCTGTATCTCTTTATCCCGGCTTGCGCCCTGCTGGTATTCGGAGCAACGGGAGAGTGGCCCGAAACCCTTGTCGAGGCCCTTTGCTTCTTTCTTCTTCTGTTGCATCTGTTGAGCCTGCGCCGGCAAGCCGCCCCTTTATACAAGGTGCCAGGCTTTCTCCCCCTGACCGTTTTGACCGGCTACATCCTCATTCAGATGGTCCCCCTTCCTCCTCTTATGCTCAAGCTTCTTTCTCCGAATACCTGGGAACTGTATATCGATTCGATATGGCTGGTACGTCCCGGCGCGTGGATGCCGATCTCGATCGCCCCCAAAGCGACGCTGGCGGAATTTTTTCGCCTTGCCGCATACGCCGTCTTTTATCTGATGACGGTACAGGTGCTTGCCGAAAGGGAGCGGTTGAAAGAGGCTCTATCCTTCTTCTCCATCTGCATCGGGCTCTTTGCTCTGGCCGGTCTGGTCATGTTCCTTTTTTCCGGAGGGCGATTTTTCTGGCCCTTCGGAGAATGGATGTTCGAACCCGGCAGGTCTCCCGCAGGCTTTGCCAAAAGTCATTACGCCGGTCTGATGGCGATGGTGCTTCCGGTCGTCCTTGCCCACTACCTCGCCACCAGGCCGCGGGTGAATTATTCCTCTCTTCGCGGCAGGATCGTCGATTTTTTTCATCATCCCGGCTCCAACCTTTATGTCCTGCTCGGATTTTTTCTGCTTCCATTGGCTGCTTCTTTTTTATTGAGCTTTTCTACGAGTGGGATTCTGAGCGGCCTGGCTGGCCTTCTGCTATTCATGCTGCTGCTTCTGATCCGCGGATGGACCCGCAAAAAGGGGGTCTTGAAGGGTCTTTTTCCGACGGCCGTTCTGCTTGTGGTCGCCCTGCTCGGTTGCGGGATGATCTGGGGCAGGCCTGATCCTCAGACGGATCGATTTCGGGACGAGGGGATACGGGAGCATGTCTGGCGCGACAGCGGGCGGATCATCGGCGACTTCCCCCTGCTGGGGACAGGGATGGGAACTTTCGCCCGGATTTATCCTCGATACAAAACGATCAGTGCGCCGGAAGCTGAAATCAACCATGCCCGCAACGAGTACCTGGAGCATATGATTGAAGCCGGATTGGCGGGTACCCTGCTGGCCGGGTGGTTTTTGTTCTCCCTTGTGCGACAGACCTATCCGGTCTGGCGCAAGCGCCACAACCGGACGTCCGTTTATATCTGCGCCGGCGCTTTTTCAGGGCTCGTCGCCATTCTGCTGCACAGCATAACCGGCTCGACCCTGCATGCCGGCGCCATCGGCTTCTATTTGTTCTTTTTTGCCGGACTGGTCTTTGCCGCGGCAACCTGCCTGTCCCCGGGAAGAATAGAATCGGAGTGGCAAGAAGAGGCCTCTCCGGCGACTGCCCGCCGGATCGGCCTCTCGGCCATCGTCCTTCTGGCCGCCAGCCTGACCTTCAATATCGGGATACTCATGGGGGAGCATAAAATTCACCTGAGGAACGATTCCGCATCGGGCAGCCCCGATCCCGGACAGGAGCCGGCGGAGGTGGAAAAAGCCGCCGGCCAGGCAATGCGTCTGGACCCCCTCGAATCTACATACCCATATCTTCTGGCAGATGCCCGCCTGGCCTCCGGGGAAGCTGAAAAAACCCTGGCTCTCTTTTCGTCCGCTCTGCGACTGAATCCCCTGAATGCCGGATATCTGCAGAGGATCGGTCTCGTTTTCGATAATCTCGGTCAAAGGGAAAAGGCCGAAAAACTCCTCCGGTCGGGCGTCGAAAACGACGGTTCCAACCCCGAACGGCACAAGACCTTCGCCTTCTGGCTATTATCGGAAGGGAAGAAGGACAAAGGGCTGGATCATATCCGAGAGGCCATTTACTGGGGCCCCCGGCAGACAGGAGAATTCCTGGCACTGATGGCTCTCTATGGCCTCAAGGACGAAGAGATGCAGCGAGTTCTGCCGGAGCGCTCCTATCCTCTCCTGGCCTTCGGCGACTATCTACGGGGGATAGGGAAGGAACAGGAGGCAGAGAAAAATTACCGTGCCTCCATCGACTATGCGATACAGGAAGAGTGGCCCAGTCCCTTGCCCTTTAAGCAGGTTGCCGAGTTTTTCACCGAGCGAACGCGCTATAGCGATGCGCTGGATGTCATCCTGGCAGGGATCGAAATCTTCCCAGAAAATGCGGAGTTCCGGTTTATTGCAGCAAATCTTTACGAACTGCTGGGGATTGAATACCGAGCCATTGAAGAGTACCGCGGCACCCTGGCGTTGGATCCTGGGAAACAGGAAGCTCGCGAGAGTCTGAAGAGACTGACCGGAAACTCGAATTAAACGGCGGATACGGCAGAATCAGCGTTACACGGATGCAGGAAAGCCGCATTTCCCGCAGCACAGTCGGCCAGAGCAGAAGAGCACGAAGCAAGAGAGATCTTTTCCGATCCCCGGTAGCTCAGTCGATAGACCGGGTGAGCACGAAAATAACTAAAAAGCCCGCAAGTCCTATGACCTGCGGGCTTATTGTATATGATTTGAATACAGGCGATATCCGTTGGTCGATATCAAACTCACAAGAAGGTATGTTTTTTCAACTGCTTGCCATTTGTAGTGGGGGAGTGAACCATCATCACCTTTGAGCAGAAAGAGGTCCTTCCCCACCGCCTGCCCTTCCGTCGCTGCACACTCGGACCCCAGTCAAGACCGTCGGTCTTCCAGAGGTGCACCCGACAGACAAAAAGGAACCATCCGGAAGCCTATCTGACAATCGTATTAGCGAGGGCCGTAATTCTATTGTCAGCTTACCAGCGTTTTTCCCTATCCTGCTCAATTTCCCTTTTCTAATATCATGACAGACAAATTGTCCCCTCAAGTCTTTGAGGAATCGGGCGGGTGATCACCCTCCCAGGAGCGCGTGGTTAGTTCTGTTTTTTAGCCTCCCGCAGGGTTGGCTGCAGAAATTCTTCCACCAATATATTCAGGCAGATGGCCGCGGGGATGGCGAACAGCAGGCCCCAGAAGCCGGCCAGCGCTCCGCCGACCAGAACAACGGTCAGGATCATGATCGCGCTGAGGTGGGTCGTCCGGCCGTGAATCCACGGGGTCAGAATCCATCCCTCGATGAAGTTTCCGATCCCGAAGACGAGGCTCGGCCAGAGCAGGACGGCCATCCACTCGAACCCCGGAGCGCCTTCGCCTATGGTCATGTCGAAATACTTGACCAGCAGGGCAAGCAGCCAGCCGGCGATAGACAGGTACGGAATCATGCTGAGGAGTCCGGTGAGCGCCCCCAGCAGAAACCAGTAAGGAACATTCGCCAGCCACCAGCCGATGATGAAGATCACCCCGACCAGAAGGGAAATAAGCAACCGCGCCCTGAAGAAGGTGCCGACAGCCTCATCCATCCGCCGGAGGATGTCCATGGCCCTCGGATGGCGTTCTGCGGCCAGAGAGGAAAGGCCTTCATCCTTCATGGACTGGAACTTCAGGGCAAAGAAGACGAAATAGACGGGCGGCAGCAGGAGCCAGAGAAGGATTTCCGCGGTTGTGCCGACGATGTTTTTGGCGAGCCGGAGGACGGATATGCCATCTTCCGATCCCTTAAACTGGGTGAATCTGTCGGCCAGATCTTCGAGCTGGATGCCATACCTCAGACTCAGTTCCTGGAAGTAGTCCGGGACCTCCTGTGCCAAGGTGGCGGACTGATTTATCAGCAGAGGAATAGCCCATAGTCCGATACCGGCGCCGGCCAGAAGGACCAGGGAGCAGATTAGAAGGACTGAGAATATGCGGGAGATGCCCCATCGACTCTTGACTTTTGTAATGACCGGATCGAGCAGATACGCCAGGACCAGACCGGCGAAGATGGGTAAGAGGATGAAGCGCAAATGATAGACCAGCCATAGCATGGCGGCCGCCGCCATGATCCATAGAAAATCCCGCATGGCCGTGATCTGCCACAGGTGCCGACCTCCATCTTCTCTCTCTTGTGATTGCATTTTTCGATCTCCCCCAGGCGTTTTTCCGGTCATTGATCCTGTCTCACCCTTCACATTTTTCCGCAGCGCCTCTCCCTATTTGCGACCACCCGGTTCTATGTTAAATAAATAATATACCCAGCTTACAGGGAGGAAACTATGGCACGAAAGAACAGAGGAACCCTGGGAGCTGCCATGCTGGTCGTGGGAGGGTTCATCGGGGCCGGAACGGCGCTGCTGCTTGCTCCCCAGTCGGGGAAGAAAACCCGAAGGCAGATAACCCGCCGTTCGCGAAAAGCCCGCACCCGGGCCTCCGATCTCTTCGAGAGCGGGGGCGAGGCGGCAGAAGCCTGGCGCAATCATTTACTCAAATCCCTTGACCAGGGGCAGAAAAATCTGGAAAGGCAAAAGAAGAAACTCACTCAACTGTGGTCCTGAGTTGTTGCCACCGTTGCAGTCATCGGAAACGAATGCGGGCGGAGAATAATGGATGAAAGGGCAGGACGCCGACCCGGTTACACGCCTCGGCCTGCGCACACGAAGTCTTCTTGACGGCGCCCGTGCCATGACGGTATTCACCGGCAGTTTCCTTCTGGCAGTGGGCGCGGGAGTGCTTCGGCCGCGCCGCCAGCGTCTGAAAGAAACCCTTTTACAGATTCAGTGGGCGGGGGCCGATGCCATGGTCCTTCTGGCCTGCCTTTCTTTCCTGATGGGCTTTGTCATCGGAATCCAGGCGATGGCGACCATGTCCCCCTTCGGAGCCGAGGCGAGGATCGCCCGAGTGGTGACCGTCCTCACCATGCAGGAGATCGGGCCGCTGCTCACCGCCATCCTTCTGGCGGGTCGATCGGGGATTGCCTTCGTCACGACACTGGGAACCATGAAGAGCGGGGGGGAACTCGATGCATTACGGACGAGGAGAATTGATCCAGTGGCCGACTTCGTCCTTCCGCGGGTACTCGCCCTTATGCTCGCCGGCCCCCTCCTCGCGATGATCACCATCGCCTCTTCCATTCTGGGAGGGATGGTCATCACCCTCTGGATTCCGCAGCTTTCTCCCCATGGTTATCTCAGAGGGGCGGCGGACGCCATGAACACGGGGTTTTTCTTCTTCGGGCTGGCCAAAATCGTCGTCTTTGCCGGCCTGGTCGGGCTCATCGGCTGCTTTCAGGGGATGCGCATCACGGGCCCCGGCGCTGTTGGGAAAGGGGCGACCTCTTCGTTCGTCGGCTCCCTGTTGCTCATCGGTCTGGTCGACGCCCTTTTCAATTTCATCTATCACATCTACTAGGCAGAGGGGTGGAACCGTGACGCCGGGGCGGGCAGGTGAGAAGATGGGAGATGGCCGGATTGCCCCCTTCAGGCTCGGCGTTTTCGTCCTTCTCGGTCTTGGACTAGGAATCATCGCCCTGGTCTTCGTGGGAATCATCGAACCTTCCAAAGCAAGACAGACTTACGTCAGCTTCTTCAACACCCCGATCGAGGGGTTGGAAAAAGGGTCGGCGGTCCGGTATCTGGGGGTCCAGGTCGGGAAAGTGGGGGAGATCGATCTCGCTCCCGGCGACCGGATGGTGAGAGTCCAGGTGAAAATCAGGAAGGATTTTCAGATGGATGATGCCATGTACCTGCAGGTCTCGCGGCAACTGGTCGCAGGACTGACCACCCTCACTCTGAGGCGCGCGAAGGACGCAGAAGCGTTGAAAAGTTCGGAACTTCCCTTCGACCCGGAGTATCCGGTTCTCCCCAACCGCCCCAGCGACATGGATCAACTCCTCGAAACGGCACGGCTGATGGCGGAGAAGGTGGGAGATGCTGATCTTGACGCCATCGGGGATGTGACGAAAGGGTGGAGCCTGGCCGGAAACCGACTTGCCGACCTTCTCGCCGATCCCGATCTGCGGCAGACCCTCGAAAACGTGCATGAAGCCTCCGCCGACCTGCAGGCGATCCTCCAGGCCCTCGGCGACGAAGGCGCTCCCGGCGAGTGGCGAAAGATCCTCCGAGACCTTTCCGCAACAGCCGGGGATCTGCGCCGCGCCAGCGAGACGCTGGCGGCTCAGTTGGACGGGATGCCGCCCGGGACCCTTGCGGAGATCTCCGGACGCCTGGAGGGCTTGGCTGCGACCGGAGAAGAGACGGTGCGCTCGTGGGACCTCCAGGTCGGCCGGTCCATGTCCCTTCTGGAGCGCAATCTTCAACAGTTCAATCGCCTGATGACCGAATTCGACCGGCTGATCCGTTCCCTGCGACGGGAACCCGGACAGATCCTCGAACGCCGCAAGGAGGATGATCCATTCGCGAGGTGATTCGATGCGCCGATCCGCTCGTTTTGTTCTTCTTTTCCTTGTCGTCGCCCTCTCGGCCGGAGGCTGCGGCGGGATCCTCCCTGAACCGGGGCCGGCACCGGTTTTTTACCGCCTCGACTACGACCCGCCGCCCGTCGATTGTCCCCGCCCCTTTGACAAGAGGGTGCGGGTCCGGGAATTCTCGGCCGCCAGCCCCTACGACCAGACGGAAATGACTGTTCTGGGGCCGGGAGGGGAAGTGAGCTTTTCGGGGACGTACCAATGGGTCGCCCCTCCCGGAAGGATGGTGGCGGAATCCCTGGGACGGGACCTGAGCGCGGGGGACCTCTTCCCGGCGGTATCCATGGACGCGGACCCCTCTTTCCCGCCGTTGGAGTTGACCGGGAGAATCCATGCCTTCGCCTGGGAACGGAACGGCGTGGAGGAGCGGGCGGTGCTGACGGTGGGAGTTTCGCTGACGGACACCGCTGGGGAATCCGGGATCCTCTTTAACAGGATCTATAGGTTCAGGAGTCCTCCCTGCCCTGAGGGGAAAGCGTCCTTGTTCGCATCGGCCATGAGCACGCTTGTCAAGAATCTGTCGGTCAGGCTTCGGCAGGATCTCTGTTCTCTGGGGAAGGCCGCGGAAGATTAGACCTTTGTCGACGACTTGACCTTTTGACTTGGGAATCCATCCGGGCTAAAATCGGCTTTGTCTTTTATAATGTGACCGTTGTTTCAACGGGTTGAACATCCCTTTTCAGACCTCGAGGGGGCCTGCATGTCCTTCAATCCAGTCGTTGTCGTCGCGAAAGCAGAAAAACCCCAGTGGTACCAGGCCACCGCCCCATTCGCCCAAAGGGACACCCGAACCGCGCTTCGCCAACTTCTCACCACGGTCTTGCCATATCTCCTTCTGCTAGCCCTGATGGCCTGGACCGTCCGCGACGGCTACCCTTACGGAATCACCCTGGCCCTCGGCTCTGTCGCGGCCGCACTTTTGATTCGCCTCTTCATCCTTTTTCACGATTGTACCCACGGATCATTCCTCCCCTCGCCTCGGTGGAACAGGAACGTAGGGTATCTCTGCGGCATTCTGGCCTTCACGGCGTTTCACGACTGGCGGCGCAGTCATGCCGGACACCACATCACGGCCGGCGATCTGGACCGGCGCGGGATGGGCGATATCTCGACCATGACCGTCGAGGAGTATCTGGCCGCACCGCCGCTGCGGCGGCTCGTCTACCGGCTGTACCGGCATCCCCTGATCCTGCTCGGCGCCGGTCCGCTCTATTATTTCCTTCTGCGAAACCGCTATCCGTCACCCGGGGCGAAGAAGATGGACTTTGTCAGCGTGGTCGTCACCAACCTGGTGATTGCGGGCATTGTCGCAGCGGCAAGCCTGACGGTCGGCTTCAAAACCTATCTCCTGGTCCAGTTGCCGGTTCTGTGGACAGCCGCGACGGGCGGGGTCTGGCTGTTTTATATCCAGCATCAGTTCGAGAGGGTCTACTGGGCGCGCCATGACGCGTGGGATCCGTGGCGGGTTCCTCTGGAGGGCGCTTCATATTATCAGTTGCCAAAGCTTTTGCAGTGGGTTACGGGCAACGTCGGCTTTCATCATGTCCACCATTCGCGCCCGGGTATCCCGAACTACCGCCTGCAGGAGTGCCACGAGGCCGTCCCGGAGCTGCGGGCGGTCAAACCGTTTACCCTTCGAAAGAGCTTGGGAACCCTGCGGTTGAACCTGTATGATGAACGCCGGCGCAGGATGGTCAGCTTCCGGTCGTTGAGTTGAAACAACACGCTTGAAATCACTGCGCTTGTTTAAGGGATAAGACCGCGATATATTAGTAACTCAGACACAACCCGGCCCATGCTCGGTCCATGAAAAAGCCGCCGAGTCGATCGACATCTTGTTTTTTTTAATCGGCGGAGAAAAAACGTGCCCACCAAAAAACAGAGAACGCAAAAGCCGGCGCCGACCGATCCGACCCTGAAAACTGCCGGTCCTCCCCCCGAGCCCGCAAAAGCTCCACCCTGCCCCATCGCCGGCATCGGAGCCTCCGCCGGCGGGCTGGAGGCGCTGGAGCAGTTTCTCCGGCACGTCCCCGAGAAGTGCGGAGTCGCCTTCGTCGTGGTCCAGCACCTGGACCCGACCCACAAGGGGATCATGCCCGAGCTGCTGCAGCGGGCGACAACCATGGAAGTCTTCCAGGCCCGGGACCGGATGCCGGTCCGGCCCGACTGCGTCTATGTGATCCCCCCAAACAAGGACATGTCCATCCTGCACGGCGCGCTGCACCTGTTCGAGCCGGCGGCTCCGCGCGGCCTGCGCCTCCCCATCGATTTTTTCCTGCGTTCCCTGGCCGAGGACTGTCAGGAGCGCGGCATCGGGGTCATCCTCTCGGGGATGGGCTCGGACGGCACCATGGGTTTGCGGGCGATCAAGGAGAAAGCCGGCGTGACATTGGTGCAGGAGCCGGCCTCGGCCAGATTCGACAGCATGCCCCGAAGCGCCATCGATGCCGGATTGGCCGACCTGGTGGCGCCGGCGTCGGAGCTGCCGGAGAAGATGATGGCCTATCTGCGGCACGCCCCCCGTATCGCCAAAGCCGAATCCTCCCTGGATGAAAAGGATCGAAGCGCCCTGGAAAAGGTGATCATCCTGCTTCGGGCGCACACCGGCAACGACTTCTCCCTGTACAAAAAGGCCACCATCTGCCGCCGCATCGAGCGGCGCATGGGGATCCACCAGATCGATGGAATGAACACCTATGTCCGGTACCTGCGGGAGAATTCCCAGGAAGTGGGGCTTCTTTTCAAGGAGCTGCTGATCGGGGTGACGAGTTTTTTCCGGGATCCGGAGGTTTGGGATCATTTGCGGGATGTGGTTCTGCCGGAGTTTCTCGTTCAATTCCCGCCCGGCCGGGTGCTGCGGGCCTGGGTGCCCGGCTGCTCGACGGGGGAAGAAGCCTATTCCCTGGCCATCGTCTGCAAAGAGGCGTTGGAGAAGCTCAATCGCAAGGAGGGGCTGCCGGTGCAGATCTTCGCCACCGATCTCGACGCGGACGCCATCGAAAAAGCCCGACAGGGGATTTTTCCCGCCAACATCGCCGCGGACGTGACGCCCGAGCGCCTGAGCCGGTTTTTCGTGCAGGCGGAGAACGGCTACCGTGTGGGCAAGGGGATTCGGGATCTGGTGACCTTTGCCCCGCAGAACCTCATCATGGATCCTCCCTTTACCAAGCTCGACCTCCTCAGCTGCCGCAACCTGCTGATCTACCTGGCGCCGGAGCTGCAGAAAAAACTTCTGCCGCTCTTTCACTACAGCCTGAATCCGGGCGGGCTTCTGGTTCTCGGCAGCTCCGAGTCGATCGGCGCTCACACCCGGCTCTTCGCCGCGCAGAACGGCAAATCGCGCATCTACCGTCGGCGCCAGGCGGCGGAGGGAGAAGTCGCGGTCGAGTTTCCGACCGCGTTCGCCGCCGTGGCAGGGGGGGCGGAATCGACGCCGATACCCCGGAAAGCTCCCGAAAGCCTTCAGTCTCAGGCGGACCGGCTGCTGCTGCAACGCTATTCCCCGGCCGCCGTGCTGACCAGCGAGCAGGGGGACATCCTCTACATCAGCGGGCGTACGGGCAAGTACCTGGAGCCCGCCGCCGGCAAGGCCAACTGGAACGTCTTCGCCATGGCCCGCGAGGGGCTGCGTTACGAGCTGACCAGCGCTTTCCAGAAGGCTGTGCGGCAGAAGGAGGAGGCCACCGTCCGCGGGATCAAGATCCAAGGCGAAGGCGCGGCGCAGACGGTGGATCTCACGGTTCAGGCCGTCACCGAACCGGAGGCGCTGCGGGGGATGGTGATGTTCGTCTTTCGCGACGTGGCCACCCCCCCGGAGGAGAAGGCGGCCGGCCGCGGCAGATCCCCCTCGATTCCGGGCGGCGAAGCGGCCGAGCTGAGGGAGGAAGTCCGGCGCGCCCAGGAGGAGGCCAGGGTGCTGCGCGAGGAGATGCAGACCTCGCAGGAAGAATTCCGGGCCGTCAACGAGGAGCTGCAGTCCGCCAACGAGGAACTGCAGTCCACCAACGAGGAGTTGACCACCTCCCGGGAAGAGATGCAGTCGATGAACGAAGAGCTGCAGACGGTCAACGCCGAGCAGCTCGCCCGCCTGGACGAACTCGCCTGGGCGACCAGCGACATGAACAATCTGCTCAACAGCACCGAGATCGCCACCGTCTTTCTGGACAAGGGGCTGCGCGTGCGGCGCTTTACCATCGGCTCGGAAAGGATTTTCAAGCTGATCCCGGCGGATGTGGGGCGCTCGCTCACCGACATCTCTTCGATCCTGCTCTATCCGGAGCTGGCCGACGATGCGCGCGAAGTGCTTCGGACCCTGACCTTCTCCGAGAGGCAGATCGCCAGCCGGGACGACGGCTGGTTCAGGGTGCGCATCATGCCCTACCGCACCCAGGAGGATGTGATCGACGGGGTGGTGATGACCTTTACCGACATCACCGCGACCAAGAAGCTGGAGGCGGAGCTGCGCGAGGAGATTGCAAGGCTCCAGGGGCTGCTGGAGGCGCAGGCGGAACGGTAACCGCCGCCCTTGACGAGGTGACCATGGGGAAAGACCAGGAGAAGCGCTTCTTCAGGGCAGCGGCCGAGCTGCGCCGCCAGGCGGAGGAACGGCTGCGTGCGAGAGCCGCGCAAGGCCCCGTTCCCATGGAGGAGATCGAAACGCAGCGGCTCCTTCATGAGCTTGAAGTCCATCAGGTCGAGCTGGAGATGCAGAATGAAGAGCTGCGCCAGACCCGGCGGGAGCTGGAGCTTTCGCTGCACAAGTATTCGGAGCTCTATGATTTTGCGCCCGTCGGCTATGTCGTCTTCGATCCGGGCGGGCTGATCTGCGAGATCAATCTGGCCGGCGCCCAGCTGCTGGGAGCCGAGCGGCAACGACTGGCCCACGCTCCCTTTCCCCCGTTCATCGCGGATGCCGAAGGGCGGAAGATTTTTTCCCGCCATCTCAGGGCGGTCCTGGAGCAGCAGACCGTGCTGCGATGCGAGCTCAGGCTCACTGCCAGAGACGGAGGGGTGATCTACGGGCAATTGCAGAGCGTCGCGGTCACGGACGGAAGCGGCGCGGGTCGCGTCCTGACCTCGATCGTCGACGTCACGGGGCGCAGGCGGCTGGAAGAGAAGCTGCAGCAGGGCCATGACCGGATGGAGGCAACCGTCCAGGAGAGGACAGCGGAGCTAACCCGGGCGAACGCGCATCTCCTGGAGGAAATCGAAGAGCGCAAGAAGGCGGAAGCCGCCCTGCGGGATGCGCTGGCGAAAATCAAGCAGTTGACCGACAAGCTCCAGGCCGAGAACGTCCATCTGCAGCAGGAACTTGCCCGGGAAGAGCGCTTCGGCGAGATCGTCGGCCAGAGCCCGGCCATCAGCTATGTCTTCTTCCGAATCGATCAGGTGGCGCCCCAGGATGCGACCGTTCTGCTGCTGGGCGAGACCGGCACCGGCAAGGGGATGGCGGCGCGCGAAATCCACCGCCGCAGCTCCCGCAGCAGCCGGCCCTTGATTACCGTCAATTGCACGGCGCTCCCCGCGAACCTCATCGAAAGCGAACTCTTCGGGCGTGAGAAGGGCGCCTTTACCGGGGCGCATGCGCGCCAGATTGGACGCTTCGAACTGGCCGACGGCGGCACCATCTTCCTCGACGAAATCGGAGAGATGCCGCTGGAGCTGCAGGTCAAGCTGCTGCGGGTCATCCAGGACGGCGAGTTCGAGCGGCTGGGCAGCCCCCGCACGCTCAAGGTCGATGTCCGCATCATCGCGGCCAGCAACCGGAACCTGGAAGAGGAGATCCGCGCCAGCCGGTTCCGCGAAGACCTCTTCTATCGGCTCAGCGTCTTCCCCATCACCATCCCCCCCCTGCGGCAGCGCAAGGAAGACATCCCGCTGCTCGTCGATTATTTTGTCGGCAAATTCAACAAGAAAACGGGCAAGAAGATCGGGAGCGTTTCGCAAGAAACCCTGAACGCCCTCCAGAATTACCACTGGCCCGGCAACGTCCGCGAACTGGAGAGCGTCATCGAGCGGGCGGTCATCACCAGCCAGGGCGCCACACTACAGGTCCTGGACCGGTTCGAGATCTTCCACAAGAGCGTGGAGGATAGCGAACAGGAGGTCAAGGTCCTCGCCGACCTGGAACGCGACCATATCCTCCAGGTGCTGCATAAAACCAACTGGCGCGTCGATGGAAAAAGCGGCGCGGCACTCCTCCTCGGCCTCAATCCCAGCACCCTGCGCGCCCGGATGCGCAAGTACGGCCTCCGCCGGCAATAACAAACCTCCCCGTTCAGCCATTCAAAGCGGTCGAAGGGAGCCGTCATACTTTATCTTGCCCAGTCCTTTTCTCCTGCAGTATTCCCGTGTATTACCGGCCTCTTGCATTCGTAGCAGCTAACGGTCATTTTCGGCACGCAAGTCTGTCCATGAAGGGCGGCCGTCGTATTTGACAATAATGTTAAATATAACGGATTCCGTTGAAGATCTCTTCTCACCCTGTCCCCTTTACTCTTGAATTTTCCCATTTTTATCAATTGCTTACCACTTTCGGCGCCTATCGTCCCCGCTGGCATGTTAGTTGCGATCTAGGAAGACAGGTTGTGCGATTACATCCATCACCTGAAAAGGAGAAAACAGTGAATCTGAAATGTCGCCTTTCCGTCTTCTTCCCTGCGGTGCTGCTCGGAGGCATTGTCTGCTTGAGCGGTTGTGCGACTACCGGCAGGGAGAGGGCCGCGGAAACCACAAGCTCGATGCGGGTCGTGGAAGAAGATTATCAAAAAGCCCTTGTGCAGATCGATGAGACCAACGCCTCGCTGGAGGAGCTTGTCAGAGCTCAGCAGGACGACACGAAAAAGGCCTTTGACGTCTACACTAAAAATGTCCGCAAGATGGAGAAGCTGGGAGAACAGCTGACCATGCATTCCGAAAAGATGTCGACCCAGGGCGACGCCTACCTGTCGGAGTGGGGACATTCCTACACGAACCCCGAAATCCGGGCGCTCAGCGAACAAAGGCGTCTCGAGGTGAGGGCGCTCTACGCAAAAATACCCGAGGCCAGCGTAGGGGTTAAGGGCGCTCTGCAATCCTATCTGACCGATGTCAGGGAAATTCAGATGTACCTCTCCAACGACCTGACGCCTCGTGGGGTCGACGCCATCAGGCCGGTCGCCCGGAAGGCCGTCGTGGATGGCGACAGCCTGAAAGAAGCCATCAGACCCGTGCTCATCGCCTTTGACCGGATCAGGACCGCGACTGCCGCGAAGGAGCAGTAACCGGAAGCTTTGCGTCCGGCGGTGGCCGAACGAGACAATCAGGGGAGGAAGACCAAGAAATCCAGCATAAAGGATAAAGCGGAAGGAACCTTCCACGAGGTGAAAGGCAGGCTCAAGGAGTCCGCCGGAAAACTGAGTCACAACAAAAACCTGAAAGCCGAAGGTACGATCGAAAAGGTCGCCGGCAAAGCGCAGAAAAAGATCGGTAAGGTCAAGAAGGTTTTGGGGAAGTAGAGTAATCCCGGGACCGGGGTGACGGATCATGCATCACACCGGGAACCCTGAGGAGGAACACCATGAAACCCTATACGTTGATCGGCATCATCCTGATTGTCATCGCGGTCGCGGCCTTTGCCTACCAGGGCATCAGCTACACGACCCGGGAGAAAGTCGTCGATATCGGGCCCTTGCACATGACGGCCGAAAAGACCAGAACGCTGCCGCTGCCTCCGATTGTGGGGGGAGTCGCCCTGATAGGCGGCATCGCACTGCTGGTCATGGGAAGCACAAAGAGCTGAGAGGAGTCAAGACGGCTGCGGGAGTCGCCTGCTTCAAGGGGACGACCACATTCCCTGGCACGATGTTGAGATTCAAAAATTTCCTTCCGGTTGGCGTGGCGTTGCAAGAGCCGGTCGCCGGAAACAACAATCGAAAAGGAGAATTACCATGTTGTGGACCATAGCCGTGATACTGATCATTCTGTGGGCCCTGGGACTGGTGAGCAGTTACACCCTGGGCGGCTTCATTCATGTCTTGCTGGTCGTTGCCCTTATTGTCGTGGTTGTCGGGTTCCTGCAGGGGCGAAGAGCATGACCAGACATAAACGGACTCGGGGATCCCACGCGGACCGTCCGTCACATATGGAATTTCAGTTAAATATGATGGACCGCGCTGACGGATTTCTCTTCGCCGCACCCTCCCACCCTTTCGTTTCACTAATTACATCGGGTGGTTGCGCACATGGCGCCGGCAGGTCTTCGCTGGCACGTTCGTTGCGCATTGGCTTTGCAGAAACCCTCATTTAAGGAGCAGAAGCATGTTAGGAACAATCTTGATCGTCGTCATCATTCTGCTGCTGCTGGGCGCCCTGCCCACCTGGCCCCACAGCCGGCAATGGGGTTACCTGCCGAGTGGCGGGCTGGGGTTGATCCTGTTGATTCTCCTTATCCTGATGCTGATGGGCCGGATTTAAGTCCGCTGTCACAAGAAAGCGGTTTTTAAGGAACGGTGGCAAGTCCGAACCTTAAAATCCGCCACACCTGACAGTGCATAAACGGGAGAGGACCGATGAGGCCGTTTTCCAAAAGCGAAAGAGGGAGGTGAAAAGGTCATGCCGTTAATTCAAGTGGTCATAGTCCTTGTCGTGGTTGGCGTTCTTCTCTGGCTCGTCAACCGATTCATCCCGATGGCGGGATCCATAAAGACGATTTTGAATGCCGTTGTGGTCATTGCGGTGATTCTGTGGCTCCTGAACGTTTTTGGACTTTTAAGCTCCCTTTCCACGATCCGCGTGGGGAAGTGAGCCGTCAACTTTATGTTTCAAGGTGAAAGCCCATGATCGTTGCCACGATCAATCTGACGGTGCCACCCGAAAAACGAAAAGAGGTCCTGCAAACCTTCAAGGCGATGCTCAGACTGATTCGGCGCGAGCAGGGCTGCCTGGGCTGCAATTGCTACGTGGACATCGAAGCTGAAAACAATATTTTCTTCAGGGCGGAGTGGAAGACCCGTGAGGACTTGAACTCCCATCTGGGGTCCAACCATTTCGGCGTACTGGTCGGAGCCATGAAGCTGCTCACCAAGGAACCGGAAATCAGGTTCAACACCATCGCCTCGACGGCGGGAGCGGAGGATGTAAAAGCGGCGCGAGCGCAATGAAAATTCGCACCTATGGCCGCTGCGCAAGGAATAACCGGGCGTTCCGGGGAAGCAGTTCTCAGGGGGGTTAGAGGCATCAATGTTACATCCCGGGAATGCTTCCGAACACTAACAATGGTCCACGAACAGAGAGGAGCGCATTATGTTAAAACTGCATCGCATTATGAAGTTCCTGGTTTGTGTTGTCCTGGTTACTTCATTCCTGGGGTGTGCATCGACGCAAAAAAGCTCAAGCGCAGGCGAGTATGTCGATGACACCGTCATCACAACCAAGGTAAAAACCGCAATCCTGGGAGATCCGGCGCTGAAGGTCTTTCAGATCAATGTCGAAACCTTCAAGGGCGAAGTTCAGTTGAGTGGTTTTGTTGATTCGCCGCAGGCCGTCACCAAGGCAGGAGAGGTAGCCCGCAGCGTCAAGGGGGTCGTAAAGGTAAAAAACGACCTGATTGTAAAATAGCCGCGGCAACTTGTCCGGTCATCCGGCTCCGATGCCCCGGTCAAGGAGCCGGATGACCGCCAGGGAGTCTCCGCAGGCTGCGTGTTCGCTGCCGGCTGGCGTAAGCATAAAGCAGCCGCCAGCCGACTTGATTTGCCCGGTCTGAAACAACATTCGACTGGGGGCGGAACATTATGACAATCGTCAAGCCTTCCCTGACGTCCCTTCTGTACATATCCATTTTGCGTCTCATCAATGGATGTGCGGTCTTGCCGAAGGGTTCCGGATGGATGAGGCCCCGACGGCGCAGGAACCCCGTCAAATCGTTCCGTTACGACAGCCTGGGCGGCATGAAAACCCGTCTGCTTTTTTCCAGCGCCTGCGCGACGGCGGAATACTTTGGCGAGTCCTTCATGAATACGTTGCGCTCTCCCGAAGAGAGTCGTTTCCGCAGGAGAATCGGCGAGTGGTACACTCTTATAAATCGCTGCCGGCAACAGCTAGATAACAGCGCATGAGAACCAGGTGATTCTCCAGCGGGGGATCGGAACGGCTCTTCAGTGAGAGCCCGGGCACTCCGGCCCTATGGAGCGTGGGGTGAAAGGGAGTAGATATGAATTTTCGTCAAATCCGGCGCAGAAGAGAGGTTGTCAATGGGAGTCGACAAGGACAAGAGCGTTTCAACTGACGCCGCCGAACTGCGCCGCCAAGCCGAAGAGCGGATGGGTGCAAGCACGCCAAAGGTGCATCCACCCCGGACCGAGGCAGCGACGCAGGGGCTCGTCCATGAACTCGAGGTCCACCAGGTCGAGCTGGAGATGCAGAATGACGAACTGCGCCAGGCCAGGGATGATGCGGAAAAGGCGCTGGAAAAGTACGCCGACCTCTACGATTTCGCCCCGGTCGGATACTTCACCCTCGACCGCGACGGGATTATCGGCGCCGCGAACATCACGGGCGCCACTCTCCTCGGAATTGAGCGCTCCCGCCTGATCGGCCGGCGTTTCGGGCTCTTTGTCGCGGCTGAAGCCCGTCCGGCCTTCACCGACTTTCTCGGCAAGGTCTTTACGAACCCGTCCAAAGAGGCCTGCGAGGTGCCGCTTCTCAGCGAAGGGGAACGTTCGCTCTTCGTACAGATCGAAGCCGTGGCCGGCGCTTCCGGGCACGAGTGCCGCGTTGCGATCATCGATATTTCCGCACGCAGGCAACTGGAAGAGGGACTCGAAGTTCTGCACACCGAACTGGAAGCCTTCAACTACAGCATCTCCCACGACCTGCGCATTCCGCTGACGGTCATCAACGCTACTGCCAGATGGTCAAGGAATTGTGCGGCGACAAAATCGATGCGCAGAGCCGAGGATGTCTCCAGGAAATATATGAAGGCACCCTGCGCATGAAACGGCTCATCGAAACCCTGCTCGATTTTTCGCGCCTCACTCACGTTGAAATTCGCCATGAAAAGGTTGACCTGAGCAAAGTGGCGCAGCCCGAGCGCGGGGTCGCCCTCCGGATCGCCGCAGGGGTAGTGGCCGACGGTGATCCGGACCTGTTACCGGTGGTCCTGGATAATTTTATCGGCAATGCCTGGAAGTATGCCGGCAGTCGGGAGGGTGCGGTCATTGAATTCGGCGTGACGGAGGTTGGCGGAAAGCCGGCCTTTTTTGTCCGGGACAACGGGCCGGGCTTCGACATGGCGCTGGCCGACAAGCTGTTCCGTCCTTTCCAGCGACTTCCCGGAACCAACGTCGAAGGGCATGGCATCGGCCTGGCTACGGTCGACCGGATCGTCCGGCGCCATGGCGGCCGGGTGTGGGCCGAAAGCGCCCCGGGCAAGGGAACGACTTTCTTTTTCACCCTGGAGCAAACGGTACGGAGGTTGCCATGAAGGACAAGAGAACAGAGTACGTCGAAAAACTCTCGGCACAGATTGTCGAATGGGATGTGCAGATCGAGCGTCTCAAGGAAAAAGCGGAAAGCGCCACGGCCGAAGAAAGGTCTGAATATTCCAAAACGATCTCGGCCCTGCAGCTGAAGCGGGACCAGGGTGCGGAAAAGCTGCAGGGGATTGCGATGGCCACCGATGACGAATGGGAAGACATGAAAACCGGAGCGGAACAGATCTGGAACGAGGTCAAGACTCTCCTCAGAGACGCTATCAAAAAGACCGGCTGAACTGGTCAGGCGCAGGTAACGACCTGGACAATTGTGACGGCCGACGAATCTTTTGCCGCCGCGGGTTGCTCCGGGGCGACCAAACCCTGTCGGGCAGGTCATGAAGATTTTCGAGATTACCGCTCTGTTGATGGTGCTGACGGCGCTGTTCAGCTTCATCAACTACCAGGCACTGCGCATGCCGACCACCGTGGGGGTGATGGTCATCGCCCTGGCGGTCTCGCTGGGGATTGTGGCCTTGGGCTGGATCGTGTTGAATTTCCCGAAGGCTTACGACACCGTTGGCAATGCCAGGAGGAAACGCGCCCTGAGCGTGACGATCACAAATGATTAGCAGGCCCGGCTGCGGGCGGACGAACCACAGCGTAACACTGCCGCGGTTCCAATTGGCGAGATTTGACGCATACCATACTGAGCGCCATCCCAAGAGCTTGGATCACACCATCCAAAGAGGGACTTTTTCGCCCCCTCCTTCCTCAAGAAACCCCTGGCGGGAGCGCCGGGCGAAGCGTTGTTCTTCGAACTTTTTTTGTTACGATTTAAATGGCTCCCGGGTGACGCGAGTGCGGTATCGGGCCAAACGGGGCAGCGCTGACGAAACTCAATCCGGCATTGGATTGAAGTGAACGCTTTCATTTTGGGAGGGAGGGATAATCGATGAAACAAGGTGCCCAGGCTTTATCGACAACGCGTTACGACAGACTCTTTCGGCTGATTCAAAAACGGGTCGCCGATCGGCTTAAGCACCCCATCGAGATCCAGCTCTGGGGAGATCACGTCTATCGGTTGGGGAAAGGCGACCCCACCATCAAAATCCTGGTGAAGGACCGGCAGGGGATGGCGGCACTGCTGAGACTGGATGAGGTGAAAATCTGTGAAGCCTATATGTCCGGCAGTCTGGATGTGAAGGGTGACATGCTGGGGTTCGCCAGTCTCCGCGGACTCTTGAGCGACCATCATCCCCTGCACTCTCTGTGGAGTCGCATAGCACCCTTGTTCAAAGGCCGGGTGCAGACCGACCGGCAGGCGATTGCGGGTCATTATGACTACAGCAACGAGTTTTATCTCAGCTTCATGGACCCGACCCGCTGCTATTCGCACGCCGTCTTCAAACGGGACGACGAGCCTCTGGAAACCGCCCAACGCCGCAAACTGAACTTTGCCATCAACGCCTGCCGGCTCAAGCCGGGAGACCGCGTTCTGGATGTCGGTGGCGGCTGGGGAAGCTTCACCGAGCACGCCGGACGACGCGGCATTCAGGTCACATCCCTGACGATTTCTCAACAATCCGAGGCCTTTCTGGCGAAATTGATCGAGCAGCAAGAAATCCCCTGCAAGGTACTGAACCAGGACTTTTGGGAGCACACCTCCCCTGACCCTTATGATGCGATTGTCATTCTTGGGGTGATGGAGCACCTGCCCGACTACCCGGCCGTATTGCGGCATCTTCAAGGCCTGCTAAAACCCGGCGGCCGGGTCTATCTCGATGCCAGCGCCTTCCGCGAAAAGTATTCCAAGCCCACCTTCGTCTCCCGCTACATCTTTCCGGGCGACCATGCCTACTTCTGTCTGCATGCTTTTCTGGCCGAAGTGGCCAAAAGCTCGCTGGAGGTACTGGAAGTCTATAACGATCGGCATAACTACTACCTCACCTGCAAGGCCTGGGCGGAGAATCTGGAGGCCGCGCAGGAGGATATTGTCAATTGCTGGGGAGAGATGCTCTATCGGCGGTTTCGGCTCTATCTCTGGGGTTCGGCCCAGGCTTTTATCAGCCGCGGCATGGAGGCGTACCGGGTCGTTCTGGAATATCCGGGCATTAACCCAGAGATCGGGAACGCGTAGATTCTGCTATGATCGACGGGTATTGGGCGACGGTACCGGCCGATGAACAAAGCAGACAACGGTAAAATCGGGTTTTGGGCGGTGGTGGCCATCGGCATCGGCGGAATGGTCGGAGGCGGGATTTTTTGCGGTGATGGGTCTGGCGGTGCAGCTGGCACACGGCGGCACACCAGTGGCCTTTGCGCTTTGGCGGGCGGCGTGGCGCTGACGACATATTCGTACGCGAAGCTTTCCGTCGCTTACCCGAGTCGCGGTGGAACGGTCACTTTCCTCGACCGCGCCTTTGGTGCAGGCATGTTCACCGGCAGTCTGAACCTGTTGTTGTGGCTCGGCCACGCGGTTCAGGACTGGCTCCAGGCAGAGCGTGAGGTTAGCGAACATAAAGCTCGGAAATGAGCCGCCGCCCGCAGAGTCCGACAATCTGCTGTCGCCGTTTTGCGATTGGGCGCGCAATGATTTTCATCGCCGATGGTATATTTAATTAATGAGTCAGGCTGAAACTCGAAGAAAAATTCGGCCATCCCGGGAGCAAATCTCAAGAAGTCGGCGGAATGATCGGTTCCCCCCTTGTAAAAGATGGGAAAATTCGTTCGTGGCTAAACAGGCAACCGAACTTCGCTACGCGGTCCGTTTTCGCGTGGTCTTCAAGTATTTCGGACAACTGTGTCTGGTCCTCGCCGTCCTGACCATGGTGCCTCTGGTGATGTCGCTGATTTTCGGCGAGAGGACCATCACGCTGAGATATGCCGTGGTGGTCTGTGGACTCGCAAGCCTGGGTTGGGGAACGTCCCGGCTGCGGGCGCCTTCCCGCGTGCAGGCCAACGAGGGGATGGTGCTGGTGGGCATCATGTTTCTCTTTACTCCGCTCGTCATGTGCTATCCGATGATGAGTTCGGGACTGAGCTTCCCGGATGCTCTCTTCGAAGCCGTCTCCGCGGTGACCACCACGGGCCTGAGCACCAAGGCGACGCTCGTCGGCGCTCCGAAGACCTTTCTTTTTGCGCGCGCCTGGATGCAGTGGTACGGAGGGCTGGGCATTGTCGTCCTCTCCCTGGCGCTTGTCATGGAGCCGGGACTGCTGGCAAAGGGCCTGGCCGTCGCCGAAGCGGAAAGCGACGATCTGGCTGGCGGCACGCGGGCTTATGCCCGGAGCGTCCTGAAAGTCTACGGCATCCTGACCGCCCTGGGCGTCATCGGTTCATTGGCGGTGGGCGTCGGGTTTTTCGATTCCCTGCTGTATACCTTTGCGGCAGTCTCGACCGGGGGCTTCGCCCCCCATGACGACAGCCTCGGGAGCCTGGGCTGGCTCGCGCAGGGGTGGATCACGCTGCTTTGCCTCGCGGGCGCGGTCCCGCTGCTGTTCTATCATCAAAGGTTCAAGAAGCAGCGGCGCGTTGCCGTGGGCAATCTGCAACCCAAGGCCGTCGTCATCGCGTGCGTGGTCGCTTCCCTCGCGGTGGGCGCCTCCATGCGGCTGAGTGGCGGGATGGCTTGGCCGCAAGTCCTCCATCACGCCCCCCTGCTGGCCTTTTCCGCGCAGACCACCGCGGGTTTTGCTTCGCTGCCCTGTGCGCATCTCGATGCCGGCTCGAAACTCATCCTGATCTTCTCGATGCTCGCGGGCGGCGGCATGGGATCAACTGCCGGCGGATTCAAACTACTGCGGCTGTTGATGGCCGTAAGCGTGTTCCGGGTGATCCTCCTGCGAACCTGCCTGCCGAAACATGCCGTCATCGAGCCTCGGCTGGCAGGCCGCCGGCTGCACGATGACGAGCTCCGCGCGGCCCTGCTGCTCATCCTGTTGTTCGTCGTCGTCGCATCCTTGTCCTGGCTGCCGTTTGTCGCCATGGGATATGGCCCGCTCGACTCCTTGTTTGAAGTGGGGTCGGCACTGGGGACGGCGGGCCTTTCAGTGGGGGTGGCGAGCGCAGGTTTGCCCGCACTGCTCAAGGGGATCTTATGCGTCGACATGCTGATGGGCAGGCTTGAAATCATCGCCTGGCTGGTGATGCTTTATCCCGGGACCTGGTTCGGCCGGAGAATGGAGGACACATGAGAACGGTTTTTATCGGCGCCGGAAAGGTGAGTATCGGAACCGCCAAGGCACTCATCAAAAAAGGTCACGAAGTGGTCATCATCGAGACCGACAAGGCCAGGATCGAAGAATTGTCCGAAGAGATGGACTGCAGCTTCCTGCAGGGCGATGGCAGCCAGCCGAACATCCTGCGCGAAGTCAATCCGGCCCAGACCGATATCCTCTATTGCCTTGCCGACAGCGACCAGGCCAACGTCATTGCCAGTCTCGTCGGCCGTTCCCTCGGTTTCAAGCGGATCGTGACAAGCATCGGTGATCCGCAGTTCGAGGGCATCTGCCGTGAGCTGGGGCTGGAGGACACGATCATCCCCTCCCGCACCATCAGCCGTTACCTGGAGGACATGGTCGGGGGCACGGAAAACGTGGATCTTTCCGCTGTCATCAAGGACGAGGCCAGGTTTTTCACCTTCACCGCCGGACAAGAAGACGCGGTCCCGATCAAAGAGCTGAAGCTGCCCGCCGAGGCCCGTGCCGTCTGCTACTACCGTGAGGGCCGGTTCGCGCTCGCCGACGAGGAGGCGAAACTGTTAGAAGACGATGAGGTCGTGGTACTCACGCACAGCAAGAATATGGCCTCTTTGCAGGAGCGTTGGCTGCCGAAGCCGGAGCAAGAAAAGTCGAATGATTCGGTTGCCATAAAAGACAAGTAAGACCCGCTGGGCGGCCTTCTGCCGCCTTGGGGCAGCGGACTCAACCTCTCGGTACTGGATGGCTGGTGGGCGGAGGCTTATACCCCTGAAGTGGGGTGGGCGTTGGGGGGCGGTCAGGAGCATGGCGATGATCCGGCCTGGGACGTAGCGGAAGCCGTAGCCCTTTACGAGCGGCTCGAACGTGAGGTGATCCCCGAGTTTTATGCCCGTAACGACCAGGGCATCCCCACCGCCTGGGTGGCGCGTAGTGGCGATTTCTCTCGAAGAGTCTCATATCCTCTGGCAGCGGTGACTGGGCGGTCATGGCGCATCTAGCCTCAACGTGATCCGTCAGATGTGACAGTAACGTCATATATGACGGACGCCTAGGGCGGATTGCCTTTACCCACCCCCCGCTCCACCTCTCTTTTTCCCGCAAAATCAATACCCTGCGCTCGCGGTATCTTCTCCCGCTCTCTGGCACGTTCGTTGCGATTTAAACTGGTTGGCGAAGAAGCGGGGACATCTTTGCTTTCGAGCGGTCCCCGCAGCCGGAAAAGATCCATCACCCTCTTGGGAAAGGAAACACAGCCGTGAAACTTGAATTTCGCCCTTCCAGCATTCTCCACACCGTGGTTCTCGTAACCATCCTCTTTCTGAGCGGCTGTGCAACTACCGGCAGGGAGCGGGCCACAGAGACCACCACCTCGATGCGGGCCGTGGAAAAAGATTACCAACAGGCCCTTGTGCAGATCGATGCGACCAACGCCTCATTGGAGGATCTCGTCAAGCCGCAGCAGGACGACACAAAAAAGGCCTTTGACGCCTACACTAAAGATGTCACCAAGATGGAGAAGCTGGGCGAACAGCTGGCCATGCATACCGAAAAGATGACGACCCAGGGCGACGCCTACCTGGCGGAGTGGGAAAATTCGTACACAAATCCGGAAATCCAGGCGCTCAGCGAACAACGGCGCATCGAGGTGAGGGAGATCTACGCAAGAATACCCGAGGCCAGTGTAGGAATTAAGGGCGCTCTACAATCCTATTTGACGGATATCAAGGAAATTCAACAGTACCTTTCCAACGACCTTACGCCTCGGGGGATCGATGCCATCAGACCGGTCGCCCGGAAGGCTGTCGTGGATGGCGACAACCTGAAGGAAACCATCAAGCCCGTGCTCAGCGCCTTTGCCAGGATCAGGGCCACGACCGCCGCGAAGGAATAATAACCGGAAGCTTTCACTCGGGCGGGGGGCCGAACGAGACAATCAGAGGAGGAAGACCATGAAATCCAGCATAAAGGATAAAGCGGAAGGAACCTTCCACGAAGTGAAAGGCAAGCTCAAAGAGACCGCCGGAAAACTGAGTCACAACGAGAAGCTTAAGGCCGAAGGGACCACCGAAAAGGTCGCCGGCAAAGCGCAGAGAAAGATCGGCCAGACCAAGAAGGTTTTTGGGAAGTAGCCTGAGATGGAGCCCATGGTTGACGTTACGATCAGGATGTCGGTGCCTTCTGACAAGCGCATGGAAGTTTTACAGACCATCAAGTCCCTGCTCGATCCGATTCGGAGCGAGCAGGGGTGCCTGAGCTGCTATTGCTGTGTGGATTCGGAGGCGGAAAACATCCTTGTCTTCAAGCAGGAGTGGAAAACCAATGAAGACCTGGCCGCCCATCTCAGGTCCGACCACTTCAGTATCCTGCTCGGAGCGATGAAACTGCTCAGCACCGAACCGGAGGTCAGGTTCAACACCATTGCCTCCACGGCGGGAGAAGAGGCAATAACAGCCGTACGGACGCCGATGAAACCCGGCTCGATGACCGCCAGAGGACAAAAAAAGCTATAATGATCGTGAAAGCCTGCTGACCTTAAAAAGAGGTTCACGAATCCCGCAGAAAGCACAAAATGCATATTCCTTGAAAGGGAATTACCATGAAAAAACAAACGAAAGAGTTGCAAAAACTAAAAGGGATAGGGGAAGTCCTGTCCCGGCGTCTGCTAGAAGCAAGCTATGACACGATTGCGAAGGTCGCTGCCGCAGAAGAAAAAGGGTTAGCGAGAATAGAAGGTATGAATCCCAAAAAGGTACGGTCTATCGTCACTCAGGCCAGGAAGATGACGGGGGAGGCCGAGAAAAGTCGACATACCTGGCTGGAGGAAAGGCATATCAGGTAAAGTCCATCAATCATTGGGTTCAGGGCATCATCCCGCCCGCGGTCCGTTGGTCGAAACCTTGGAAACGTAGGTCATGGAATGAAAAAGGATAAGAGATCGCTTGAACCGGCCGAACTGCGGCGCCGCGCGGAAGAGGCTCTGCGCGAGAAAGCGCCTGCCCGCCTCCTGCGAGCCGGTGATGATCCGGAGAAGCTCCTGCACGAACTGCAGGTTCACCAGATCGAGCTGGAAATGCAGAACCATGACCTGCGTCACGCCCGGGACGAGATGGAGGTTGCGCTGGAGAAGTATACCGACCTGTACGATTTCGCGCCTGTCGGCTACGCCACCCTCGATGATGCCGGGATCATCCGCGGCATCAACCTGACCGGAGCCGACCTTCTGGGGATGGAGCGGTCCCTGTTGATCGGCCGCCCTTTCGCCCTTTTTTTCGCTGCCGAGAGTCTCTCCGACTTCAAGGCCTTTCTCGGGCGGATAATGACGGGGCAGGGGAAGGAAGTCTGCGAGGGGGCGTTGGCCGGCAACGGCAAGGCGCCGCTCATCGTCCGGATTGAGGCGGTGGCCGGCGCGTCAGGTCAGGAGCACCGGATGGCATTCTTTGATATCACCGAGCGCAAAAGGATCGAGAAGGAAGTCCTGAGGCTGCACGAAAAACTTGAGCGCCGCGCCTATGAACTCGAAGCCGCCAACCTGGAGCTTGAGGCTTTCAGCCATACCGTTGCCCACGACCTGCGCAGTCCCCTGACGGTGATCGGAGGCTACTGCCAGGTGATCCAGGAATTAGGCGGGGAGAGCCTGGATGAGCGGTGCAGGGGATATCTGCGCAAGGTCGGACAGGGAGTCCAGCGCATGAGCGAACTGATCGATACCCTGTTGAATTTTTCCCGTCTGACGCACAGCAAACTGCGCCCGGAGACGGTGGATCTCAGCGAAATGGCCCGGTCGGTCGCCTCTGAACTCGGTAAGGAGCACCCCGATCGCCTAGTGGCCTTCCGCATCGAACCAGGGGTGAGCGTTCAAGGCGATCCGAAACTGTTGCAGGTCGTTCTGAATAATCTTCTCGGCAACGCCTGGAAGTACACCGGCAAGAAGGACGATGCGGTTATCGAATTCGGCGCTACGGAAGCGGCGGGGAAGAGCCGCGTCTGTTTCGTCCGGGACAACGGACCGGGTTTCGACATCGCGCACGTCGACCTGCTGTTCAGGGCGTTCGAGCGGCTTCCCGGCAGCCAGGAATTCCAGGGCTTCGGTCTCGGCCTCGCGACGGTGCAGCGGATCGTCCAGATGCATGGCGGCCGGGTCTGGGCCGAGGGGGAGGTGGAGAAGGGCGCCACCTTCTACTTTACCCTGGACTGATTTCCATATCTTTTATGCAAAAGCTGGCACTAAGAAGCGATTTGATGCTGCGCCGCAAACTGGTCAATCCTCCCCGATGCTGACCATTCAACGGCCATCACCTTCTCACACAGGGGCTTCGAATTGAACAAACCCTCTTCTTTGATAATGTTGAATATCTCTCAGTGAGATGCCCAGGCGTTCCGCCTGGCAGACCGACGCCGTGAGGTTCGAGATGTCGAATTCTGAAACGACCAGCGAGGCACTCCGTTCCAGCAGATTCGAAAGGATTCTGGAAGCGGCCACCGACGGAATTGTCATGTTGGACAAGGAGGGGAGGTATATCTACGCCAATCCCGCGGCCGAGAAAATCCTGGGCGTATCCCGGGAGTCGATCCTCCAGCGAACGTTCGACCAGACTGAATGGAGGCTCTCCACCGTGAGGGGCGCACCCCTTCCCGGTGAGGAAACCCCGTTCAAGCGGGTTCTGCATGAGAAAAAGGGGGTATATGGCCTGAAGGCGGTCATCGAGCGGCCTGATGGAGAGAAAATCGTGATTTCCACCAGTGCGGCGCCTTTGTACGATGCGGCGGGGCAATTCGACGGGATGGTGGGAGTATTCACTGATGTTACCGAACTGCATGAACTGCAGGAGCAAAATACAGCCTTTCACCATACCATCGCCCACGACCTTCGTACCCCGCTTACAACGGTAATCGGACATGCAGAAATGCTGAAGGAAGCCTTTCGAAAAGGCGGCGTCGAGGGTACCGTCTGGGAGAATGTGGAAGCGATCCTGGAGGGGGCCGGGAAAATGGAGAGCATGATCCATGATCTGGTGGATAGCGCCCGCATAGAAGGCGGTCATGTTCCCCTGGAGAAAAAACCGCTCGCCTTGGAAGACTTCATTTGGTCTCTTCTCCGGAGTTTCGAGGAGACCTTGGACCCGAACCGTGTGGCAACCCGGATCCCCCAGGGTCTGCCTCCCCTGATGGCAGATCCTGAGCGCCTGGAGCGCATACTGATAAACCTTCTCAGCAACGCCCTCAAATTTTCACCGCTCGATCGCAAGGTGATTCTCCAGGCTCGCCAGACGGATGGCGAGATCATGATCTCCGTCATCGACCAGGGAGTGGGAATCGCTCCCGAAGACTGTTCACGCCTTTTCAAGCGATTCTTTCAAGTCAGTGGACGCCAGCCTTCCGGAGGGGTCGGCCTGGGCCTGTATATCTCCCGGTTGCTGGTGGAGGCGCATGGCGGACGGATATGGGTGGTGAGCAAGTTGGGCGAGGGGAGCACGTTCTATTTCACCTTGCCGACGAAATGACGCTGTGTTTAGTGCCAGATCCCGCTCTCGCGCGGAAATTTTCGATATCGGTCATCTGGCTGTCTGGAGTCGATAGATGAAGGTTCTTCTGATTTACCCCGAGTTCCCGGACACCTTCTGGAGTTTCAAGCACGCGCTGAAGCTCGCCCATAAAAGAGCGTCCTCCCCGCCGCTGGGCCTGCTGACGGTGGCGGCCATGCTGCCCCCGGAATGGGAGAGGCGCCTGGTCGACCTGAATGTAACCAAACTCTCAGACCGGGACCTGGCCTGGGCCGACATCGCCTTCGTCAGTGCCATGCTGGTGCAGGGGGGGGCGGCCCGTCAGGTCATCTCCCGCTGCCGGCAGGCGGGCCTGAAGATCATCGCCGGCGGTCCGCTCTTTACCAGCGAGTACGAGCAGTTCGACGAGGTCGATCATTTCGTGCTGAACGAGGGGGAGCTGACCCTTCCGCCGTTTCTGGCCGATCTTGCGCAGGGGAGGGCCGGACGCCTCTATGCGACCTCTGAATTCGCCGATATCGAAAAATCACCCCTCCCATCGTGGGAACTGCTGGAGATGAAGCGATATGCCGCCATGAGCCTCCAGTATTCGCGGGGCTGTCCCTTCCACTGTGAATTCTGCAATGTGACGGCCCTCTTCGGTCATCAGCCGCGCACCAAGAGCACTGCCCAGGTGCTTGCCGAGCTGGATGGTCTCTACACGCAGGGGTGGCGGGGGAGCGTCTTCTTCGTCGACGACAACTTCATCGGCAACAAGAGGCATCTCAAGAGCGATCTCCTTCCCGCCCTCATCGACTGGCAGAAGAGCAGGGGCGGATTATCCTTTTACACCGAAGCCTCCATCAACCTTGCGGATGACGAAGAGCTTGTGGCCATGATGGTCGAGGCTGGCTTCGACACGGTCTTCATCGGCATCGAAACCCCCGATGAGGCGGGCCTGGCCGAATCGGGGAAGCTCCAGAACCAGAGCCGCAACCTGGTGGAAGACGTCAAGCGGCTGCAGCGGGCGGGGTTGCAGGTACAGGGCGGGTTCATCGTCGGCTTCGACAGCGACACGCCCGCCATCTTCCAGAGCCAGATCGAGTTCATCCAGAAAAGCGGAATCGTCACGGCGATGGTCGGCCTGCTGCAAGCCCTGCCGGGGACGGGGCTCTACGAGCGGATGAAAGGGGAGAATCGATTGCTCTCCGATTCCACAGGGGATAACGTCAGCGCCTCGACCAACATCGTGCCGCGCATGGGCCTGGAGACTCTGCAGGAGGGTTACAAGCTCATCCTGCGGACCATCTACTCCCCCGAAAACTACTACCGGCGCATGAAGGCCTTCCTGCAGGACTATCGCCCGGGGCGGGCACGATCCGCTCTGAGCTTCCGCTACAAGCTGGCGGGTTTCCACTCTCTTTATCGCCTCGGGATACTAGGCAGGGAGCGTCTGCAGTTCTGGAGGGTCATTCTCTGGACCCTCTTCCACCGTCCCCGCCTGATCCGCCAGGCGATCACCCTGGCGATTTACGGATATCACTTCCGGACCATCTGCCGGCGGTACATTCTGTGATGGAGCCCGATGCGGACAAACAAAGGACACGACTGAGTGAGATCTTGAGATGGGAAGAGCTAACCTGATCGCCGCCTTCGTATTGGTTCTCGCAGGTCTCATCGTCGTTCTCCAGAACACGCAACACATCGAGGCTAGGATCCTTTTCATGGCGGTGACGATGCCGTTAGCCGCCCTTGTGACCCTTACGATGCTCGTCGGCATGGCCGTTGGAATACCCGTCGCACTTGCCTTATCCGGCAAAAAATCCAAGAAGACGGAAAACGCCCACCGCCCCGGGCACTGACCGCCAGCGGCAGTGATAAAAGCGCAACGAAAGGAGCTTGAGGATGGAAGGCGGAATTGTATTGTGGACGGTGATCGGCATAGTGGTGGGGGTCGTGCTGATCCTTGTGATCAGCAGGAGGTTCAAGAAATAATCGTGAGTCCATTCTTTTTCCTTAAGAACTTGTCCTGCTTTGTTCGAGAGCCCAAAGCCCCTCCTCTCTTCTGGACATGTGGAATGCGGGGCGGAATGGCCTCTATTACTGGTGAGACACTGCCTTGGAAAGAGGTTTTCCAGCCAATAGAGGTTGCTAAAAAAGGTACTTGACATCTATTTCCCTCCATTGTATAAGTTCACCTCGTCTCTGAAACACATGGTCTTCGAGGGGTAAACCCCCGGTTATGTTGCCGATTACAAGGCAAAAGACTCAAGAAGCCAAGGTGTGGAGACGAAATTCCGATCCCCGGTAGCTCAGTCGGTAGAGCAGGTGGCTGTTAACCACCCTGTCGCTGGTTCGAATCCGGCCCGGGGAGCCAGCAAATTAAGCG
The DNA here is from genome assembly GCF_000472285.1 of Desulfuromonas sp. TF. Taxonomy (NCBI): domain Bacteria; kingdom Pseudomonadati; phylum Thermodesulfobacteriota; class Desulfuromonadia; order Desulfuromonadales; family Desulfuromonadaceae; genus Desulfuromonas; species Desulfuromonas sp. TF. The sequence goes on along the minus strand of NZ_KI421421.1, from coordinate 97,513 downwards.
GCCGATTTCCCATGTGAAATCGGCCGCTTACATTTTTGCTTCTCTCGACTTCCAATCGTTGGCCTACAAACCCCTCAAAAATCAAACACTTGAAAGTTCGAGTCCGGCTTGGGCATCAGCGTGAGGAAAAAACGCTGCTGGTATAGGCGGCTCTACCGCCAACTCCGCTCCTCACCGGTTCAAGTTTAAACCTCAGCTTCTTGACGTCAGAACTGAGCGCGAGAGTCCAGTTACCGGATCTTATCGATGCCATAGTTGTTCTCCTCTTAGCGTGCGGGCGGTACCTCCGATGGCCTGCCAAGGAGTTTCACCCACGGCATGTTCGCCGTGAGCGCCTCAGGGGTGAAGCGCCGGGTTGGAGACTCGCCCTTAGCCCTCTCCCATTGGCACCGTTGATAGAGGACAAAGTTCTCATCAATTTTTCATATTTGTATATCAATATCAAAACGTTTATCCTGATGTTCATCTTTTCCTTCAGCTCTCAGCAGACATTCTGCAGAATACAACCTTCTCCGGAGGCCCGCTTAAACCGTTGTGTTCTCGCTGACCGTTCTTGGATTTGCACCATGCGCTTTGACCTTCATGTCCATACCGCACTATCTCCCTGCAGCACCCTTGGCATCGGTGAGATTCTTCTACACGCCCGGGCAAGAGGTCTGGACGGTGTCTGCATAACCGACCACGACACCATGGAGATCAGGAATTCTCTTCGGGAGGGGATGCAATCGGACGGGCTCTGCGTCATCTTCGGCATGGAATACGCCACTCCCCAGGGGGACTTCCTCCTTTTTGGTCCTTTCGAGTCACTTCCTCCCTGCATGGAGGCGACCACACTCCTGCATACAGTCACCCTTAAGGGTGGAGCGGCCATTGCCGCTCACCCTTTTCGAACGGCGCGATCGGTCGACGAAGAGATTATACGAAAGGGGCTCTGCCGAACCATCGAAGGGATTAATGGCCGCAACCAGGCTTTCGAGAATCGTAAGATAGAAAACTGGCGAACCCGCTATTTTCTCAATGAGTGTGGCGGCAGCGATGCACATACCCTTGAGGAGTTGGGCCGAGTGGTCACCACTTTTCGAGATCCAGTGCGGTCCCGGGACGAACTCATACAAGCTCTGAATGGTGGCGACTATCGACCGGCATGGAACAAGACCCTCCATTACTTACCTGCGCATCTTCCTGCCGCTGCCTTTGCTTGATTCGAAAAGTCGTCATTCTCCCTCCAAAGAACAAAAATCCATTTCAACAAGACCTGCGTCGTCTATAATTTGACTATCCGATAGCCATCTGACTGGAGCGAGGTTTCTTTGCCCGACAAATGTCTCCTGATACTTCTGGACGGGCTTGGGGATCGTTCCATCGAGGCCTTCGGCTGGCAGACTCCCTTGCAGGCGGCCCGCACCCCGCATCTCGACCGGCTTGCAGAAGAAGGGGCCAGTGGCCTTTACCATTCCGGCGCCATGGGGCAGGCCCTGTCCAGCGAAAACGCCCACTTCCTCATGTTCGGTTTCGACTCGAAGGACTTTCCCGGTCGGGGTCCGCTGGAGGCCTTGGGGGTCGGCATTTCCTTGGGCCCCAACGATGTGGCCGTCCTGACGCATTTTGCCCGCGTCCACGAGTCCGAAGACCGCCTGATCCTTGACCGGGGAGAACCGACCGCCTCGACTGAAGAGGCGGAGGCCCTTTTTGCTGCCGTCAGCCAATTCGAAGTCGACGGCATCTCAATCCGTTTGGAGAGGACCAAGGGGCTCTCCGGAATCCTGGTGATGGAAGGCAATGTCTCCCCCTTCATCACCGATACGGACCCGATTCGGGAAGGAAGTCCCCTGGCGGCGCTTCACCCCTGGCGGGAACATGCCGACGACCCCGCAGCGCAAAGAACGGCCGCTGCGCTTCGCGCTTATCTGATCTGGGCGCATCACCGGCTGAAGACTCATCCGGTGAACCAGGCGCGGCAAAGCCGGGGCATGCTCCCCATCGAGGGACTGGTGACCCAGCGCGCTGGCCGTCTGAAGGCAATCCCAAACTTCCGGGAACAAAACGGCCTGCGGGGCCTTTCTATCTCCTCGGGAATCATTTACTGGGGCTTGAGCGCCTTTCTCGGACTCGACTGCCTGCGCGACAGAGATACCGGAGATCCGGCCGAAGACCTCGCCAGACGTCTGACCAAAGCCCGGGAATCCTTTGATCACTACGACTTCATCCACGTTCACACCAAGGCCCCAGATGAGGCCGGACACAGCCGCGATCCTCTAGCCAAGAAGGCGGTCATCGAAGCACTCGATGAGGGCCTTGGCCGCGTACTCGGCCCACTGCGCGAAGAACCTGGCCTCCTGCTCATCGTCACCGCCGACCATTCAACCCCGAGTTGCGGCACCCTCATTCATTCGGGAGAGCCCGTTCCCTTGACCATTTGCGGCTCCGGTGTGCGCCGCGATGGGGTGAATCGCTTCGATGAGATCAACGCGGCTACAGGAGCATTGGGCTGCGTTCGCGGGAAGGAACTTATGTATCTGATTCTTAATTATCTTGACAGGGCCAAGTTGGGAGGGCTGATGGACACGCCTGTGGACCAGGCGTACTGGCCGGGCGACTACGAGCCATTTCGCCTGCGATGAGAGGCATGATGGTTTTTGATGTGGGGGTCATCCATGGACGATTCCAGGTACTGCATAAAGATCACCTGCGCTACCTGCTGGCGGGAAAGGCTCTCTGCAGCCACCTGGTCGTGGGAATCACCAACCCCGACCCCCACCTGACCCGGGAAGACCCTGCGGACAAAAATCGCCATGCCCGCCTAGCCAACCCCCTCACCTACTGGGAGCGCTACCTCATGGTCCGCCAGGCCCTTGAAGATACCGGGGTAGCGTCTGAGGCATTTTCCATCGTTCCTTTTCCCGTCAATCTGCCGGAACTTTACCGCTACTACGTACCCCTCGATGCCGTGTTTTTTCTCAGCATCTATGACGATTGGAGCCGGAAAAAGCTCTCCATGTTTCGTTCCCTGGCCCTGAAAACCCACATTCTCTGGGAGGTCCCGCCGGAGGAAAAGGGAATCAGCGGAAGCAACGTAAGAGACCTCATGCTCCACGACGGTCCCTGGGAGGGGATGCTTCCGGAGGGCGTCGTGCGTCTGATGAAAAAATGGGACATTCCCGACCGCCTAAAAAAGCTAGAGTAGGGGCTTAACCTTACCCTGGCTGCCAACTCTGCCGTAATCGTCCGATACCCAGCATCGCTCAGGTCCGAAGCGCCGTCCATCGCTTTGAGTCGGCCAGCAGGTCGATAGCTGCTAGGATGTTCGGGACCACGTTACCAGCCGCAGGATGGTTTCGATGCCTGCTCTTCAGTGTGGACTCCTCTCCCCGAGATCAATAGAAATTTATGATAAATCAAATAGGATCTATCAATATTTATTGTTGGATCTTGAATATGTGGATTTGATATGGTGCTTCGGCAAACATCCGATCTCATCAAGCAAAGGAGCAGCACAAAATGAAAAAGTGGACGTTGCCGATCATTGCGGCACTATGTACGTTGCTACTGGGAGGCTGCGGAAGCAGCAGTGACGAGAAGGCTCCGCAAACAACGGCCTCGGTCGATCTCACGGCGGCCTCGCCGGAATTCCCGAACGCCGACCTGCTTGTTTCGGCGGAGTCGCTTCAGGCAAACATCGCCGCAGGCGCAGTGTCCGCGGCAGCCGCGAGCCAGGCGGGCGGGAAACTGGTCATCATCGACGCCCGTTCGCCCGCCGCCTACTCGGCTGGCCATATCCCCGGCGCCGTAAACCTTCAGCACAACGCCTTCTGGACGGGGGGCGCGGGGCTCAAGGAGACCGCGACCGTCGCCGCCTCGCTGGGTGAGGCAGGCGTCGCCCGAGACACGAAGATCGTCATTTACGACAACACCTCGGCCTCCTTCGGGGCGGCCGGACGGCTCTTCTGGATGCTCGAATATCTGGGGAGCACCGATGTCCACCTTCTCGACGGCGGGTGGGACAAATGGGCTGCCGACGGTCGTCCTACCGAGACCACCTCCAGGACCCTGCCGGCGGCGACCTTCGTCCCCGAGGTCAACAGCGGTGCCAAGACAGACTCCGCGCGTATCGCCAAGCGGCTCTACGATCCGGATTTCGTGGTCGTCGACGCCCGTACCGACGAGGAGTTCATGGGCTGGCAGTTTTACGGGGAAGCCCGCGGCGGGCACATTCCGGGCGCCGTTAACCTCCCCTATGCCTGGTTTTTCAACAGCGACAAGACCATCCTCGGCTACCAGGACCTGAAGACGCTCTTCGAATCGCGCGGCGTTACCCCGGACAAGGAGGTCGCCGCGCACTGCACGGTCGGCATCCGCAGCGGCTACGTGTATTTCCTGTTGCGTCTGATGGGCTACCCCCAGGCCTCCAATTACGATGCATCAATCGTGGAGTGGGCCAACGCCGACTATCCGATGGAAAAAGCGCCGAATTATGCCTCCGTGGTCAATCCGGCCTGGATCAAGAAGCTGATCGACTACCACGCGCCAGGCAGCGCCAGCGCAGCCCCGCCTGAGTATCCCTATGGCCGGGAACACAAGTACCTGATTTTTGAAACCCACTGGGGCAGCTTCGACGACATGCGGCAGGGATGGGCCGACGACTCCTACCTGCGGGGGCACATCCCCGGGGCCATCCACTCCAACTCCGACACGTATGAGAATGGTTTCCCCCGCTGGTTCCTCCTCCCCGATGACGAGCTGAAGGCGGCCGTGGGGAGCATGGGCATCACCCCTGATACGACAGTGGTCGTCTACAGCAACAGCAACATTTTCGCCGCCCGCCTCTGGTGGATTCTGAAATATGCCGGCGTCGCGGACGTGCGGGTTCTGAATGGAGGATATGCCGCCTGGCAGGCCAGCGGCTATCCCACCGAAACGACGATCAACAACCCCGTGGCAACGGTCTACGAGGGAGTTATCGATTCGGCGGTCAGGGCCACCACCGACTACACGGCCGCCAACTATGACTCCGCGACTGTCCAGATGGTGGACGTGCGCTCCGGCGGCGAGTACGCCGGGCTTATCAGCGGGTACGGCTATCTGGTGAACAAGGGTCGGATTCCCGGCGCCGTCTGGGCCTATGACGCCGATGATCTCTCACCCGTCTATAACGACAGGGACGGCACGCTGCGCAGCTATTCGGAGGTCAGGGATTTCTGGCGCGGCATCGGCATCCGCTCAACTGCCACCCCCGACCTTCTCGACAAGGAAGCCATCTTCTATTGTGGCGGCGGCTACCGCTCCGCCCTGGCCTTCTTCTACGCCCACCTCATGGGCTACACCAACATCCGAAACTACTCGGACGGCTGGGCCGGTTGGAGCACCACCTATACGGAGGACCCCACCTACCAGAGCGACCCCGATATCTCGGGGAGCACGGACGGATGGCGGCAGGACCCCTCAGGGCGTCCATTTTCCACTGGTGGCACTCTGGATTGACCTGCCGAAGAAAGTGTTCAATAACCTGAAATGTGTTCGGAGGGCGCCGGCAACACGGCGCTCTTCCGAATTGCATCACCGGAGGACCCTCCCATGCGTACCATCCTGCAGCGATCGCTGGTGGCGATCGCGCTTCTTGCCGCTTCGGTCACGGCCGGCCACGCCGGCGCCTGGACCCAGAAGAAACACCACCTCTACGACCGTCTGGCCTTCAATTACTATTTCGCCGACCGCAACTTCGATCGGGACGGCGATCGGGTCGATTTCGCCAACGACGGCGAGTTCACCGACTACAATCTCAGCAACTATTTCGAGTACGGCCTCACCGATTCCCTGACCGTCCTTGGCTCTCTGACCTACAAGCGCATCGAAAAGGACGACGACCTGAGAAGGGACACCACCTGGGGGGTCGGCGATATCGAACTCGGGCTGCGCCGCCGTCTGGTGGAGAACCCTATCGGCGTCTTCTCGGTACAGACTCTGGTGAAGATCCCCGAGACCTACGACGAAGACGACCCCCTGCCTCTGGGGAACGGGCAGTACGACGTCGAAGGGAAGCTTCTCTACGGCCGCTCGCTCTGGCCCCTTCTTCCCGGCTACACCAACCTGGAGCTGGGTTACCGCTGGCGGGACGAGGACCCTTCCGATGAGATCCGCTACCTGGTCGAGGTCGGCTTCGACCTGTCGCCGAAGGTTTTCACCCGGGCCAAACTCGACGGCATTTTCAGCGTCGACAACGGCAGACGCCGCGACAGCAGCGGCAATCCCACGACGACCAACAACTTCGATCTTGCCAAACTCGACCTGACCGTCGGCTATAAACTCACGAAGGCCTGGGGGATCGAGGCGGCCTGGACTCCGGCGGTGTACGGTCAGAACACCGCGGCCGGCGCCACCTATACCCTGGCGATCTATTACTCCACCCCCTAAGCGATGAGTCGCCCGATGTCTACGGCCGATACCGAACTGCGCCCTCGCCTCCGGGCTCTGCAAGCGGACATACAGAGGGACTGCACCGAGTGCGGGCGCTGCGTCGGCGAGTGCGGCTTTCTGCAGCGCCACGGCAATCCGCGCCAGATCGTCGCCCGCCTGGATGGAAACAGCCCGGAGCCGCTGAACTGCGCCTTTGAATGCACCCTCTGCGGGCTGTGCACGGCGGTCTGCCCGGAGCGACTGCGCCTCGATGCGTTCTTTCTGGAGATGCGCCGCGAGGCGGTGGACCGCAACTGCGGAGAGTTTGCCGCCCATCGCCCGCTGAAAACCTATGAGAAGTTGGGCACCTCCCGCCGCTTCACCCTCTACCGGCTGCCGGAAGGCTGTACGACCATTTTTTTTCCCGGCTGCTCCCTCTCCGGCACCCGGCCTAAGGGGGTCAAAGAGGTCTTCACCCAACTGCAGCGGATCGATCCGCAGCTCGGCATCGTATTCGACTGCTGCCTGAAGCCGTCCCACTCCCTGGGGCGTGAAGCGTATGTCGCCGGAATGTTCTCCAAGATGACCGCCCGGCTGCGGGAGCAGGGGGTGGAGGAGGTGCTGGTCGCCTGCCCCAATTGCCATGTGATGTTCGCCGGTTTCGGCGACGGTCTGAAGGTCCGCACCGTCTGGGAGGCCCTGGCCGATGCGGACCTGCAGCCGCCGGCAGCCAGCGGCACCGTCACCGTGCATGACCCCTGCGTGATCCGTCACGCCGAAGCGGCCCAGACGGCGGTCAGAACTCTGCTTCGGCGCCAGGGGCTCAGGGTGGAGGAGATGGCTCATTCGCGCGGCACCACCGTCTGTTGCGGGAAGGGGGGCGGGGTCGACCTGCTCCATCCCGAAATGGCGGCGGGGTGGAGAAATCTGCGAGAGACGGAGGCGGCCGGAGGCAGAATGATCAGTTACTGCGCCGCTTGTGTTCAGGCCCTGGGCCGACAGACACCGACCAACCATCTGGTCGATGTCCTGTTTGATCCACAACAGACCTTTACGGGGAAAAAGCAGGGCGCCAGAGCGCCGGTTACCTATCTAAATCGCCTCCTGCTCAAGAGAGCTTTTCAACGCAAGGAGGGCTTTGCCGTGACACGCGAGCGCACATCCGGCCAGATGCAGGAAAATTCCAGAAAACGTTTCCGGAAGCCGCTGATCCTGCTCGCCATTTTGGTGGCCGCTGCCTCCGCCATGCAGGTATCGGACGCACCCCGGTTCCAACCGGAACGATTGCAGGAGTTGATTGCTGGCTCCGAGGGGCTGGCTCCGGCTCTCTACATGCTGATCTACGCCCTGGCGCCGGTACTTTTCCTGCCGGCTCTCCCTCTGACCATTGTCGGCGGGTTGCTCTTTGGCCCCGTCTGGGGAGTGGTCTATACGATGATCGGCGCCACCACAGGCGCGTCCCTGGCCTTTCTCTGCGCCCGCTACCTGGCCCGCGACTGGGTCTCGGCCAAACTGACCGGCTCCAAATTGGAACGACTGGATCGCGAGGTGGCCGAGCACGGGTGGAAGGTTGTAGCCTTCACCAGGCTGATTCCGGCTTTTCCATTCAATCTGCTCAATTACGCTCTAGGCCTGACCAAAATTCCCTTTTCTCATTATTTTGTGACTACTTTCGTCTGCATGCTGCCGGCCTGCATAGCCTTTATCGTCTTCTCTAGTTCACTGTTCGATCTGGTCCATGGCAGCCTGTCGCCCAGGGCCTTGCTTGGAATCAGCCTGGTGGCGCTGGTCTCGTTGCTGCCGGTTGGCTATCGTTGCCTCCAGAACCGAAGGAAAGGGGTCGCATGATCGCCGGGCCGGTGACGGACACCGTCGTCCTGATCATCCCCGCGCGAAACGAAGAACTCTCCCTGCCTGCGGTTCTTGCGCGCATTCCGGCTGCCGTGACGCGCGTGCTGGTGATCGACAATGGTTCAACCGATGCGACCGCCAGCGTGGCACGGTGCGCTGGGGCCGAGGTGGTCTACGAGCCGGCCCCCGGGTACGGCGCCGCATGCCTGGCCGGACTTGCCGTCCTGCGCAAAGATCCCCCCGCCGTCATCGCCTTTGCCGACGCCGACGGCAGCGATGGGGTGGAAAATCTTCCGCTGTTGCTCGATATGCTCGGTGAGGGAAATCTCGACCTTGCCCTAGCGCGGCGTATGCCGGAAAATGCCGAAGCCTTGAGCGTCCAGCAGCGATTCGGCAACTGGCTCGCCACCCGGCTGATCCGCCTGTTTTGGGGGCACGCCTACGAGGACCTGGGGCCGCTGCGAGCCATCTCCTGGGAATCGCTGGAGAGGCTGAACATGTCGGATCGGACGTTCGGCTGGACGGTGGAGATGCAGATTCGGGCGCTGAAGGCCGGATTGCGGGTGGCGGAGTTGCCGCTTCCCTACCGGTCGAGAATCACCGGAAGATCCAAGATCAGCCGGACCCTCAGCGGGGTGATGCGGGCAGGGTGGAAGATTCTCTGGGTGATCGGCCGTGAAGCCCTGAGCGCGCACCCCGGGTCGCCAGCCAGGCAAGGACCGGAGCAAGGAAAATGACGGCCGCCACCCACCCCTGCTCGGACCATTGTCCGAGGATGGCATAAGGGATCAGGACCTGGTAGGCAAGCAGGACGCTCCAGCAAAGAACCAACCCGCTCACCCCGGCGGCGAAGGGGAGAAGCGCCGCAAGGTAAAGGGCATACCAGGGGTGGAGGGTCGTGGTGAGGACGAGAAAAGCGAGGGCGACTCCATACATCGCTGCGACGGTGCCGATGGCGCTCCGTCGTCTCGCGGCCCGCGTGTAGATGTGCGTCATCGCGGCCAGAAAGACGATCCCCAGAACGATCCGGGCGGTCGGACCTGAAGTCAGGTCGCGCAGGATGCGGAAGACGAACCCGGCGAACTCCCAGTTTCTTAAATAGACATCGAGCGTCGCAAAGGCATTGCCGATCTCCGGCATGAACGGGAGAATGAGCCCTGCCGCGATGAGGCAGAAGCCCACCAGGAAGTAACGGACCGCTCCCCGGCAAAGGAAAAAGAGCGCAGGGAGGAAGACCAGGGGGAAGAGCTTGACCAGAACGGACGCGGCGAAGAAGCCGCCCGCCGCCGCGATGCGAAAGGGTGAAAACGGTTTATCACGGGATCTGAGCAGAAAGAAAAGGGCCGCAAAGAGAAACAGCGCGGCCGCCCCGTCGATGTGGCCTGAAGAGGCGATCTCCAGCACCGGCAAAGGGTTCCAGGCGTAGAGGACCGCCCGCCAGGGGGGAAGATCGAGACGGGTCAGCAGGCGCAGAATGATGAAGCAGAGGACCAGGTCGAGCAGGGCCAGAAACGACTTCATCCCTGTCACACCCCCGAAAGAGGCTCCGACGGCAAAGACAACCTGGGCAGCCGGGGGGTAGATGGTGACGAGGTCGGGATGGTTGATGGCTTCACGAAGGTCCTGCATGCCCGGCACGGGAGGGGTGGACGAGGGGGAGAGAGCGTAGGGGTTGGTTCCTCCAAGGATGTTCAGGCCGTCCCACACATAGCGGTGAATATCGTCGGAAAGCGTGGGGGGGCTGGCGACGAATAAAAGGCGCAGGATCAGAGCGACGAGAAGGATGAATACAGGCGACCAGGTTATCCCTCTCCGCTCACCTTGAAAGAGAATACAGGCCAGAGAAATGAAGGTCATCGCAGAAACGCCGACCAGCAGAGGGACCCCCAGACGCAGGTCCGGCTGGAGGGAGAGGCACGAAAAGGAGCCGAAGATGATGACAGGCAAAAAAACAAGGGGTACTATTTTCCGCTCCTTACTGGCGGCGGCCTTCGCCATGGCGATTTCACTGTCGCCCGCCTCGGCTGCAGGGGAGCTGCAACTCATCACTCCGGAACTCCTGCAGAGGGAGAAAAGTCGATGGATCATTCTCGATGCCCGGCCGAAAACCGAGTGGAGCGTTGGACACATTCCAGAAGCCCGCTCGTTTTCCTGGGAAGACTACACCAGAACCGATGAGCTGGGAATCCCTTTTCGCCCCCTGCCGCCGGCGGAACTGGCCGCTGCGCTGGGAAGCCTGGGAATCGATGAACGAAGCCACGTCGTCGTCTACGGCGATGCCGACAGCAGTTGGGGGGGAGAAGGCTGGACGATCTGGATACTGTCATGGCTTGGGCATCAGGGCCCGATTCGGCTCCTCGACGGCGGTATCCAGGGGTGGCGGCAAGGCGGTTTCCCCTTGAGCGTGGGCGACACAGAGCCCGCGGCATCCCTGACGTATGCCCTCTCTCTGCAGCCGCAGCACGACATCACCACTGAAGATCTCATGGCCCGACAGGAGTCACTGACTCTCGTCGATGTGCGCTCCCCACTGGAATGGCTCAAGGAACGCATCCCGGGGGCGGTCCGCATCCCGTGGAGTGATTTCTACGAGGGCCCCTGTCGGTCCCCCCTTTCACCGGAGAAGATGAAGAGGCTTATGGCCGACAAGGGAATCGACCCCGGCAAGCCGGTCGTCTTCTACTGCACGGGCGGGGTGCGCTCGGCCTATGCCTGGATGGTCCACCAGCTCGCTGGGTTCACCGGCGGGATAAATTACGAAGGCGGCATGGAGGACTGGCTCCGACGTCCCGGCGGTGACGGCAGCCGATGATGCTCAAGGGAATTCTACTGGCAGCCGTCCTGATGGCGGTTTCGGCCTCCGTCGTCCTGCCTGCCGTCGCAAGGGGGGCCTCTGGTGAAAAGACGCTCATGCTCCATGCCAAGGACCCGGGAACCTGGCAGATTATCGAAGGGGGTGCTGCGGGCCGATTGATTTATGACGTGGACAATGGCAACTTCTCTTTCAGTGCCTGGGGGCTGGGTGCCGAAACGGCGTACGCCCTGGTCCGCCATGCCAACGACCCAGCCGAGGGCCGGATTCTCGCGCAAGGCGTCAGTGGCCAAGAGGGGGCGCTGGAGCTGTCAGGCTCCTGGCAGAGCTGGACGATGAAAATCTGCCTGGTACCCGCCTCCGATCTGTCTATTGATGGAGACCAAGCACGACTGACCGACTGGCACCCCGAGCGCTACCTTTTCGAATACAAGATCCTGGGAGTGCCCTGTGACTGCGATGAGTAAGACGGTTGCCGTCCCTGAAAATGGGACTGCCACAGAAATGCCTCGAACATGCTGATGCAACTGTGCGCCGTTTTCTATTTTGCTTCCCTCGGCCTGCTGGCGCTTTACGGTCTGCATCGTCTGTGGCTGCTTCTCTGCTGGAGCCGGGGGCGGCATTCCCCCGACCCTCTTCCACCGCCGCCGGACGAACGGGAGGAGAGTCCGATCGTGACGGTGCAGTTGCCGATCTTCAATGAACGCTTCGTCGTCGCCCGACTCCTCGACGCCGCCGCCGCCCTCGATTGGCCTGCGGACCGACTCGAAATCCAGGTGCTGGACGATTCGGACGACGACACCCGCGCCATCGTCGATGAACGGGTGGCCTATTGGCGGGCCAAGGGGATCGACATGCTCCTGGTACGCCGGAAGCATCGACGGGGGTACAAGGCGGGCGCCCTGGCCCTCGGTTTGGGCAGAGCGAAGGGGGAGCTGATTGCCGTTTTCGACGCAGACTTCATTCCGGCTTCTGATTTCCTGCGGCAGACCGTGCCTCATTTCCGCTCCCCGGAGGTGGGTATGGTCCAGGCACGATGGGGGTTCTGCAACACCGATCATTCCTGGTTGACCCGCCTGCAGGCGTTGCTGCTCGAACCCCATTTCCGCATCGAGCACCGGGTCCGCTGTCGCCGGGGGCTCTTCTTCAACTTCAACGGTACCGCCGGCCTCTGGCGGAGGGGGGCCATCGAGTCGGCCGGAGGATGGCAGTCAGATACGGTCACCGAGGACCTCGATCTGAGCTACCGGGCCCAGCTAGCCGGCTGGCGTTTCATCTATCTTGACGAGGTGGTCGTCGACTCGGAACTTCCCGCCACCGTTTCCGCCTTCCGCAGCCAGCAGCAGCGCTGGGCCAAGGGATCGATCCAGACGGCCCGCAAACTCCTCCCGCGGCTGCTGACTGCGCCACTCCCGCGCTCAGTCAAAGCCGAGGCGGCCATTCACCTTCTGTCCAACCTCGGCTGGCTTTTCGGGACCATCGTCACTCTCACCCTCTATCCAGTCATCACTTGGCGCATCGGTGTCGGGCCGTACCAGTTGCTCCGTTACGACCTGCCGCTCTTTTTCGGAGCGAGCGGCGCTCTGGCCCTTTTTTTCCTGATTCACCTGCTGGCTCATCGCAATTTTTCCGGTCTGCTTTATTTCCCACTCCTCCCTGCTCTTACCGTAGGTCTGGCGCCGACTCTGGCTGGGTCAGTCATCGCGGGGGCGGTAAAGCGCGGCGGAATATTCGAGCGCACTCCCAAGTACGGTATCCGTGGTCGTCAGCGTAGCCCCGGTCTCATGCATCACTACAGAAGACCAGTCTGGTTGTATTTGGCCATTGAACTCTTCCTCTTCGGCTACACCCTTCTGCCACTGATCTTCGCCTGGCAGCGGGAGGTCTGGCCTGCTCTGCCCCTGGCAGCGCTCTTTCCGGCGGGTTTTCTCCTCCTGGTCTTTCGGGACGCCCGGGAACTATAATCCCCGATCTCATTTGTCATGAGATCCCGGACGAGCCTCCGCCTCTCATCTTCGTTCAGGATCGGCTACATGTAAGCAACATTCATGCTCTCTTAAAATTTTTGTCACTTGGCAGCTTCGTTCACTTTTGCAAAGCCGATTTCCCCATGTAAGAGGTTGGTCTCCGTCTCAGCGATAATCTGTTCCTTTCGCTCTTTCCTTTCGGACCTCCTTGTCTACCGTCCCGCTACCGAGACTGCGGGGGGAAGGTGTTCCGGCACCGCTGCCCAATGAGAAAGGGCCATCCGATCCGGCGATCATGATGGCCATGGCAGGTGTTATAAATGCAGCAAGGGGTTTCCCCCCTTTGCGCTGTCTATTTCACGCTTTTTACCGGATAGCCTGCCTGTTTCCAGGCGAGGATGCCGCCCGGGTGCCGGTAGACGTTAGTATATCCCAGGTTTTTCGCCCACATGGCGCCGTTGTGGCTGCGGGTACACTTGGTAAAGCCGCAGTAAAAAACGATCTGTCGGTTTTTGTCTGGGCCAAGGAGTTCCAGGAATTTCACCTTGGTGGAATCGTCTATTTCGGCCATTTCGGGAATGGGAAACTCAAAGGGAACCGCGCCTGGAATGTGGTTCTTTTTATAGCTGGCCTCATAGGGCATGGTATCGATGATGAGCATCGGCTTGCCGGTGTCGATCCAGTCTTTCAGCTCTTCGGTCGTCACGATTTGATAGCCCCCGCGCTCGACTTCCCGAGTGAAGGTGACAGCGGCCTTTTCCACCGTCAGGTTGTCTTTGAACCAGTCATTGGCGAAGGCGCCGGTCGCCGAAAACGCCACTAGCAGAACTGCAATAATCAGCATGATTTTCTTCATCGAAATATCCTCCTTGAATGGATGGTTAGGCCGTACCCGTTGGCACGGCAGGCAGCCGGATCACGGAAAAGAGATGCGCTGCCGCCAGAAGAGAAAAGCGGCGCCGGCAAGCATGAACAGATCGCGGACGATGGCAACCAGGATTCCATATCGATGGTGCACATCCTCCAGGGAGAAACAACCGCAGGGAACATCCATGCCGCTCCACCATACATAGCCAAGGACCGCCAGAAACACCAGCAGCAGCAGGCCGATGGTTTCAACACCGCCCCGAAGACCGAGCAGGGTGACAAGCCCGGCAAGAATCTCAATGATCGGCAGCAGCAAGGCTACCGGGTCGAGCCAGTTTGGCGGCAAAAGGCCGAACTTCTCGATCTGAATGGCAAAGGCGAGAGGATCGCTGAGCTTGAGAGCGCCCGCATACAAAAAAAGTCCGCCCAGTCCCCACCGCAAAAGGTGATAAAACCGCCTTGAGAAGACGATTCTCCTGATTTCGAATGGGTTCTTTTTCATGAGTTCTCCAGTAATCTGCCGAGAAAACTATAGGGGATTCTGCGTCGTTGGTCCAATAGAAAGATTTGAATTTGTTTATACATTGCATCGGAATTGCCGATGGGAGAGTCATTTTTCAACAGTAAAACAATGTGACTTATATTCTTCTCGCGGCAATCTTCAGAGTCTATGGCTCACGAAGGGCAAATGCAGTACCCTCTCCCCCTTATGTTTCCACTGTCCGGAAATTCTTGTCGCATTGGCTTCGGGCGGAAACCTGTACCTGTCAGTTCTCACATCTACTACTAAAAAGGACGCATTCGCGAACCGAGAAAGTGCCAAAGGAGCTGTTAGGGGTGATAAATTGATGGCTTACTGCTTTTATCCATTTTTGTTACTAACATTTTTAGATAAAGCCTGACCGCCTGCAATATCGTGGCAGACTGGGTTCGCGCACTCCTGCTTAGAGGATTTTGTGTTTTCAGCCCGACCTTTTCCTGTACTGCTACACGAGCGTTACATATGTAACGGGCAAAACCCAGCGACAGCAGAACCCAGGAGGCAGAAACGGGGGAAGGCACAAGAATTCATCCGCCAGAGGGGGGGAATGGACATCGTCCAGCGGAGTGGCACTTAGAGGCAGGAAGACGATCACTCAGAACATCAGCTTTTCGCCTGTGGAAGAGTAAAAAAAGTTCGAATAACGTCCAACGTGGGGAGCCAGCAAATTAAGCGGCCGATTTCCCATGTGAAATCGGCCGCTTTGCTATGCTCGGCTTTTCTCCGGGAAAACCGCCGGAACTAAATCTGAATAAAATTAAAGAACTTGAAAGTTCGAGTCCGACTTAGATGGTGTCATGAACTCCAGAGGCTTCTTCTCATCCGAAGCTCATCTAATGGCGGGAGCGGACGAGGCGGTCCCGCGCCTCCCTCATGCCATCCAGGATCGGTCCAGCCACATCGTCGGGGAAAGAACAGGGTAGCTGGTTCGTTGCTGTCTGGACCACTCCGTCCATCTTGTCCAGTAGGTCGCCGATGATGACCTCCATCTCTTCCTCGGGAAAGCGGTAGGCTTGAGCCGTCTCCAGCCAGTGACGATGCAGGATTCTGGCCCAGGCATAGTGCCGGTTCTTTCCCTTCAAGGCCATAGCCATCCTGAGATTGGCCTGGTCCAATTGCCGCTTGGCGACGAGGGGGTAGGCGGACACGATGTCATAGGCGGGAGTGAGCCGGAAGCCTCCCCTCGGAAGCAGGAAGATGCTGAAGTTCTTCGCGTGGCCGTCGATGGCGCCGAGCAGCCAGAACACGACCTGCGTGGCCATGAAGGTGCGCCGGTCGGCAAGTCCCTCACTGGACCCGAAGAGGAGTTCCATGATCCTCTCGATGCCGGGTCCGCCATCGCTTTCATATTTCAGGCCGGGGGGTACGCCCAGCGCCTGGCACATGTCCTCCTGGGGCAGGCGGATGATCCAGGAACGATCTTCGGCCCAGCGACGGTCGAACCGCTCTACCACCAACGCCTTGACGGTGTCGAAAATGGCGATCTCGGCGCTTGCAACCGGAATCCCGAAGGCCTTCAGGATCAGGTGGCAGAGCCACTCGTTCTCGACACTATCGCTCAGATCCATGTTGCTGTGTTCGATGCGGCCGATCGGCAGCTTGAAGATGTGGGTGGTCGGGGTGGCCCCCCGCGGCCGATGCCACCCCCCGTCCAGACGGAGCAGGGCCGTCTTCTCCTGCGCCCCCGCGATCGAGATGCGAAACTCGGTGTCCGCTCTCATGCCCAGGGGCATGGTCCTGTAGTTGCGCAACGTCTCTCCGATCTGCGCCTCCGTGAGCGGCTCCGCATCCACTCTGCGGACATCCATGGCGGCATCTTCCGGAAAGAGCTGTAGCGCGCCGACGCAGTCTCGGCCTATGTGCCACAAGAGATCGAAGCTCCTGTTCGTTCTCACGCCGAACCGGGCCTGGATGCGGTTCCTGATCGGCTGGCTGTCCGGCAGCAGGTTGTCGAAGAAGTTCTCGACCACCTCACCCGAGTGTTTCTGGCTGCTCAACGGCAAGGAGAGGGAGAGCGGGCGGCGGGCTTCGGAACCCAGCCACTCCTCGGCATAGGTCATCTCCAGCTTGCCGGCCGCATTCTGGAACAGTCTGCCCACCTTTTGGCCATTCATGTAGATGAGCATCTCTGCCGCCATCCGTTTGCGCCCCATTACCAGCGGTCTCCTTCGCTCTCGTCCAGCGGCTTCTGCCGCGGCTGAAGGATCAGCTCAAGGTCCAGGGTCGCCAACAGCCGGAAAAGCGTGTCTATGCGGGCGCTCGATTTCCCCCGCTCAATCTTCGACATCGAAGGCTGATCCAGACCCACCGACTTGGCCGCCTGCTGTTGGGTCATCCCCTTTTTTTTCCGGGCAGCCCGGAGCGCCTCCCCGAGGTGTTGGGTTGAAATGATCCTTTGATCCATATCGCCTCCTGTTGCGTGTATAGGTATTTAGCTATAAAACAGAAATATAGTCAATAGCCAATATGAATAAAAATAGGCCAAGGGCTATAAAAACGCAATATAGCCTTTAGCCTATAAGAAGCAAGCAGGTCTGGTAGCGAGAGATAAATGGCACTTGTCCCCAATGCGGGGCGCTCGCCTAAACCTCCTCTAGTGGGATACAGTCAGGCGGTGTCGCCCTGCGAGGGGTATTGTTCGGCCACAATAGAGTCGCCGAGCCGGGCGACAGCGGCTTTCTGCGAGTCTTCGTTTACATGTAGGTACCGGACGGTCATGGCAAGGGTCTTGTGGCCCAGCACTGGCCGGAGCTCTCGCTCTGCCTGCTGAATTGACGCAGGTCCGGATCATCGATGGTTAGGACGGTTTAGGTTTGCTGCGGCGGGTTCAAGGTTTACCCAAAGAGTCTTTCGCCGGCTCCTCCGTCAGCACGAGCTCGCAGCCGAAAGCGGCCTCGAACAGGTCGCCCTTGGCATGCCCGCCGTAAATCTCCACCGAGAGATCTTCGTCGCCGTGCAGGCGGATGGTGAAGCGGCCTTTGTCGAGAACGCACTCCAGATCCCGGACCTGGCCGCCGCGCCGGCGGTCGAGTCCGTCCGCCAGGCGCAGAATTCCCCCCAGTTTTTTCACCAGGTTCTGGTCCTCCGGGCTGAGATTGGCGAAATTCTCGTGCTTCTTCTTGGGCAGGCCCTTGCGGTGGTAGCGGGCCAGATTGGCGATCAACTCCTTTTCCCGGGGGGTGAAATCAAACAGGCTGGCATAGCGGATCAGATGGTAGGAGTGCTTGTGATGCATGGAATAGCTGATGAAATATCCGACATCATGCAGCACGCAGGCCGCCTCCAGCAGCTGCCGGGACCGCTCGTCCAGGGCGTGGGGCCCGGCCAGCCCGTCGAAGATGCGCAGGGCGAGCCTGGCGACCTGTTCGCCGTGATTCTCGTCCACATGACATGAGCGGGCGAAATCGCCCACCGAGGTCAGCCAGTCTCGCGGCTTGCGACGCCAGTTGAGAAACCCATGTTTGCGCAGGCTGCGCAGAATCAGCCCTTCGCGGATGCCGCGCTCGTTGACCTTGAGCACATTGGTGCCGGACAGACGCATCAACTCGGCCACCACCGCCACCCCGGCGACGATGATGTCGGCCCTGTCGGGACTGAGGCCCGGGACCGCCCGGCGCTCCTTGCAGCTCTTGCGCTGCAGCATGGCGAGCAGGTGGACCACCTCGGAATGGAGCACCTCGTAGCCGTGAACCGAGTCGTAGCGTTCCTTGCGCATGGCCATGGCCATGCCGCCGATGGAGGTCATGGTTCCGCCCGAGCCGATCAGGTACTGAACCGGAAATTCCCTCTCCCCCAGGGACCGCCCCATCTCCCGACGGATGTGCTTGCGCATCCTCGCGAAATCCTTGTCGGGGATGGGGTCCTTGGAAAGGAATTTCTCCGTGAGAAACACCGCCCCCAGTTCCAGCGAGGTGATCTCCTCGATATGACTCCCTACCGCCGAAACCACCTCAACACTGCCGCCGCCGATGTCAACCAGCAGGTAGCGGGCATTGGCCATGTCGAAATGATGCCAGGCGCTCAGAGCGGCCAGCTCGGCTTCTTCTGCGCCGTCGATGATCCGCACCCGCAGCCCGGTCTCGCTCTCGATGCCTGCAAGAAACTCCCGGCCGTTGCTCGCCTTGCGCACGGCGCTGGTGGCCACCGCTTCCACCACCTCCACCCCGAGGCCGGCGATGATCTTGCTCATGCGCGCCAGCGCCTCCCTGCCCCGTTCGGCCGCAGCCGGGGAGATGGCGCCGGTGCCTGAAAGCCCCTCGCCCAGGCGGACCATCGCCTTCTCGTCGTCGAGCACGCGGAAATCGCCGGTTTCAGTCACCTCGACAATGATGCAGCGGATGGAGTTGGTGCCGATGTCGATGGCCGCCAGGCGTTTGTTTTTCACGATCCCATCCTGTTTCCTGACCCATGAGAGGTGAGGGTAGAACTTAAATCCGCTTGAGGGGCTTGCGCGCCTTCTTGAGGCCCCGGGTCAGGCCCTTGATGCCGCCTTCCGCCATCCCGTCAAGCCTCTTGCCGGTCTTTGCGAGACTCTTCCGGGCCCGTTTGAAGTGGATCCCCTGAGCCTTATGCACTTTCTCAAGCCCCTTGAGCAGCTTGCCCGCTTCCATTTCGAGCCGATCTCCTTTTTTTCCGGAGAGCTTGTCCGATTTTCGCTCACGGATGTCCGCAACCAGTTCCTGAACCCGCTTCTGCAGGCGTTCCGAGGTCTCCCGCAGGGCGCGAAGCCGCTCATCGGGGCCTTCCTGGACTTCGCCGGCCAGTTCCCTCGCCTGTTCGAGAATCGAGGGGATCGCCCGCGGATTGAGCCCACGAATATTCCTCAAGCCTTCCTCACCCGCCTCAAGCACCTTGGCGAAGCTGTCCATCCCTCCCTCGACCAGGCGCTGTGCCAGGACCGAGCCCACCCCCTTGATCTGCTCCAGATTATTCTGAGCCGCTTTTTCCATGATCCTCTCCTCTCGGGCATTGGTCCGCCTGATGCTTTCCCTAATTATAGCGCAGGGATTCCTTTTATCGGTTTTAATCACGCCCCATAGTGCACGTTATCCATCCCATGTTAGATCCTTGTTAGTTTTCGAGACATCCGATCCTCAATGACCGATCCCGACCTAAACCTCACACAACCCTAACCGAAGCATCAAAGAATGTTTTTTTATCGTGAACAAAATAGCTTCATTATTTTTGTACTGAACAATCAGGAGAATAGCAGCAGGGGCGAATGCACAGATGACGAAAGTTGGATACAATATTTTAGATAACCTGGAGTCACACGAAAACGTCTCCCCCGGGGAGACGTTCCAGCAGTCTGATGCCGGAGTGCCGAAAAGCGCAAAAGGGAAGCCTGTGAAAACGGCCCGAAAAGAACCCGCACCGCCACCCACAGATCTTTCGTCCCCCGATCTCTACCTCAACCGGGAGCTGACCTGGCTGGCCTTCAACCAGCGCGTGCTTCATGAGGCTCTCGACGAACGCACCCCCCTGCTGGAAAGGATCAAGTTCACCGCCATTACCGGATCGAACCTGGACGAATTCTTCATGAAGCGCATCGGCGGCCTCAAGCAGCAGCAAGGGGCCAGGGTTCTGGAGCGGACCGTGGACGGCCGCACCCCCCAGGAGCAGATCGAGCAGTGCTATGCGATCATCCGCGAGCACCAGCGGGAAAAGCAGCGTCTGCTCAACCAACTCAAGAAGCAGCTGAAGAAGGAAGGGATCGCCATCCTCCCCTTTGAAGAACTCTCCGAGAAGGAGCGAAGACAGATTCGCGAGGACTATTCCCGGAACATCTTTCCACTGGTAACCCCCCAATCGATCGATCCGGCCCATCCCTTCCCCTTCATCTCCAACCTCTCCCTGAACCTGCTGGTGGCCCTGTGCTACCCGGAGGACAGGGAACTCTCGCTGGCCCGGGTCAAGGTGCCGATCAGTGCCGGAGCCCCGCGGCTGATGCGGATCGGTGAGGTGGACAGCTTCGTTCTGCTCGAGGAGGTCATGGCCAACAATCTGGACATGCTCTTTCCCGGTATGGAGGTGATCGGCTGGGAGCTGTTCCGGGTCACCCGCAACGCCAACACGGAGAGAAGTCAAGAGCACGCCGACGATCTGCTGGCACTGATCGAATCGGCCCTCCAGGAACGGAAGTTTGCTCCGATCGTCCGGCTGGAGGTCCAACCGGGAATGGATCCGGTGCGCCGTGGCCGGCTGGCCGCGGAACTCGAGTTGAACGAGGAACAGGATGTCTTCGAGGTCGAAGGGATGATGGGGATGCGCGACCTGCTTGAAATCGTCTCCCTCGACTATCCGCATCTCAGGTACCCCCCCCATCATCCCATCGACCACCCGGCCCTGCAGAGCGAACGGAGCATCTTTCATATCATCCGTGAAGCCGGCTCCATCCTGCTGCAGCACCCCTACGAGTCTTTCGCCACCTCGGTGGAGCGCTTTCTCCAGGAAGCGGCCACCGACCCGAAGGTGCGCGGCATCAAGATGACCCTATACCGGACATCGAGCCGAAGCCGCATCGTCGAAACCTTGATCCGCGCCGCCCAGAACGGCAAACAGGTGGCGGTGGTGGTGGAGCTGAAGGCGCGTTTCGACGAAGAGGCCAACATCCGGCTGGCGAGCCTCATGGAGGAAGCGGGGATCCACGTCACCTACGGCGTGATCGGCCTCAAGACCCACGCCAAGGTCATCCTGGTCCTCCGCCAGGACTACAACGGGCTGCGCCGTTACATGCATTTCGGCACCGGCAATTACAACAGCCTGACTTCACGGATCTACAGCGACATGGGGCTTTTGACCTGCGACGATGAGCTCGGCAACGACGCCACCGAACTGTTCAACTACCTGACCACCGGCTACACTCCCAAGCGCAACTATCGCAAGCTGCTTCCGGCGCCCAAGATTCTGAAGAAGGCGCTTCTGGAGAAGATCCAGAGGGAGACGGAACTGCACGGCGAAAAACAGCCCGGCCACATCCAGTTCAAGATGAACGCCCTCGAGGACGCCGACATCACACTCGCCCTTTACCAGGCCTCCATGGCCGGGGTCCGGGTGGACCTCCTCGTCCGCGACACCTGCCGGCTTCGTCCGGGTCTGCCCGGGCTGTCGGAAAACGTCCGGGTGATTTCCACCGTCGGACGGTTCCTGGAGCACTCCCGCCTCTTCTACTTCCGCAACGGCGGAAAGGAAGACTACCTGATAGGCTCGGCCGACGCCATGCAGCGCAATCTCGAGCACCGGGTCGAAGTGGTTGTGCCGGTGGAAGATCAGGTTCTGCGCCAGGATCTGAGGGCCTTTCTCGATATCCAGTGGAACGACTGCCGCAGCGCCTGGGAAATGCAGGCCGACGGCAGCTATATCCAGCGTCGTCCGGCGGAGAATCAGGAGGAGCGAACCTGCCACCAGCTGCTGGTGGAGCTGGCCGAAAAACGGAACAAGGACGTCACCCGGCTGAAAAAGCGCAAGGCCAAGGGTTTTGGCGGCCGCAACCTGCGCTGACGGTGAGTCGCCATGAACCATCCCCACCGATCCGTGAAGCACGAGCTGCAGCTGCATCCGGACGCGCCCGCGGGGGAAGCCGTCCGCCTCATCCTGCAGAACCTTCTGGAAGTGATGGAAGCCAACGAAGAGGGAACACTGTCCGCCGGCGATCCGGAGTTCCTGCATGATTTCCGGGTGGCGGTACGACGCACCCGGTCGGCCCTGAGCCAGATCAAGGAGGTGCTGTCCGGCCCGGTCCTGGAGCGCTTCCGCCCGGAGTTCGCCTGGCTCGGGGAGATCACCGGGCCGACTCGCGACCTGGACGTCTTCCTGCTTCGCCTGGACGCCTACCGGGGGAGTCTTCCGGCGGAGTTCCGCGATGCGCTGCAACCGCTCGGCCGCTTCCTGGAAGTCCGCCAGAGGGCGGAACAGAGCCGGCTCGCGGGGGAGCTGGGTTCCCTCCGCTACCGGCAGCTGAAGAAGGACTGGGCGAGCTTCCTCGCCGGGGCCGGCGCGCAGGAGGATCCGCCTGCGGCCGTGCGGCCGGTGGCCGAGATTGCCGCCAGGCGCATCAGCAAGGTCCTGCGCCGCGCCCTCCGGGAGGGCCGAGATATCGCAGAGGACTCCCCTCCGGAGGATCTGCACGAGCTGCGCAAGACCTGCAAAAAGCTCCGCTATCTGCTGGAGTTCTTTCAGAGCCTTTATCCGCCGCGGAAGATTGCCCCTCCGATCAGGGCCCTGAAGGGGCTGCAGGACAACCTGGGCGACTTCCAGGACCTCCAGGTGCAGTCAGGGGCGCTGGAAAGATTTGCCGAGCAGATGGCGGCGGAAGAAGAGGTCCCCCCCCGGACCCTGCTGACGATGGGGATGCTGATCGAAGGTCTGCAACACCGTCAGAGGATGGCCAGGAAAGAGTTCACCGACCAGTTCGCCACGTTTTCCCGAAAGAAAAACCTCCGGCTTTTCGAGGAGCTTTTCGCTGGCGCCGAACCTTCTGCAAAGGAGAAGCCAATGGGTGATTGCCTGAAAGGAAAATCGGAAGACAAGCCCAAGGAAGGTGCATATCAGTGCGACAAATGCGGAGCGGTTTCCGAGAAGAAAAAGCACCTGTGCAACCCCGAAAAGATGTCCAGCAAGGATGTCAGGAAAATCGAGAAGAAGGGCAAGAAGGCCAAGGGAAAATAAAGGCCTGCCGGACCTTGACCTGATCGGGAGAATGCTCCGACCATGCCAACCGAAATCGAACGCAAATTCCTGGTCGTCGGCGACAGCTGGCGCCGGGGAGCCACGGGGACCTTGTTCCGACAGGGTTACCTCTGCACAGATCCGGAGCGGACCGTGCGGGTGCGCCTGGCCGTCGAAAGGGGAACAATGACCATCAAGGGGAAGACCGAGGGGATCAGCCGCGCCGAGTTCGAGTACCCGATCCCTGCGGCCGAGGCCGCCGAGATGCTCGAGCGGCTCTGCCTGCGTCCGCTGATCGAAAAGATGCGCTACCGGGTGGAACATGCCGGAACGGTCTGGGAAATAGATGAATTCTTCGGGGACAATGAAGGTCTGATCCTGGCGGAAGTGGAGCTCCAATCACCAGGAGCTCAGTTTGAGCTTCCCCCTTGGGCTGGTCGGGAGGTTTCGGACGATCCCCGCTATTACAACGCCAGCCTGGTGCGGTTCCCATTTTCGAAGTGGCCGAAGACCGCGGGGTGAGCCCATGGAAACCCGTCCCTCCTGGTTCTATCGCCAATCGGGAGTTATCCCCTTCCGGCAGTTCGACGGCCGCCTGGAGGTGTTGCTGGTCACCAACCGGCGACGCAGGCGCTGGATCATCCCCAAGGGGATTATCGAACCCGGCCTGTCGGCCACTGAGTCCGCGGCACGGGAAGCCTGGGAGGAAGCCGGAGTCCTCGGCGCCATCCGCTCGTTTCCGGTCGGTGAATACCGTTATGCGAAATGGGGGGGAATCTGCACCGTGCAGGTCTTTCTGCTGCGCGTCGATGAGGTGCTGGGGAGTTGGCCGGAAGGGACGATCCGCGGCCGGGTATGGTTAAGCCCCCGGGAAGCGGCTGATCGGGTGCGGGAGGAGGAGCTGCGGCCGATGTTGCTGCGCCTCCCGGATCTGTTGATCCATTCCGGTGTTGAGCAGGACTGGACGCTCTTCAATGTTTTAAAGGAGGCCCCGGAATGAAACGCCTGACCCTGGTACGACACGCCAAATCGAGCTGGAAGGACCCCGCGCTGGCGGATTTCGATCGGCCTCTCAACAAGCGCGGCAAACGTGACGTGCCGCTGACGGGGCAACGGCTGGCCGCCCTCGGCCGGCGCCCCGAGCTGATCGTCTCCAGCCCCGCCAGGCGGGCGCGCAAGACCGCCGAACTGATCGGGCGGGAGCTTGGACTCGCCGATGACCGGCTGGTCCTGGAGGCGGCAATCTATGAGGCGGAGCCCGAGGCTCTGCTGGAAGTGGTGCGCGGCCTCGACGAGCGCTGGGAGCACGTGATGCTGATCGGCCACAACCCGGGGCTCACCGAATTCGGCAATCTGCTCGCCGACTGCGGTATCGAGAACATTCCAACGTGCGGCGCGCTCTGCCTCGATTTCGACATCGGGGACTGGAAAAGCCTCGGACCCGAATCCGGAACCGTGGTTTTCTACGACACGCCGAAAAATCCCGCTGGCTGACAAGCCGGCATCCGGCATTTTCCCCCTCAAGGTCATGTATTTCGGGAACCTTCCGGAAGAAGGATGGGCCGAGATTTTCTCACCTAGGCCGGTGTCCAATAACACCTCTTTGGCGAAATGATCTTTTCTTCCTTTTTTAACTGCTCCATCGCCTTGTCGACCTCTTTCCGGTCCAGCCCCCCAAGCTCGGCGATTTTGCCCGCATTAAGGGGTTGGCCTTCGGCACGCATCACTTCGAGAACCTTTTCCTTGATATCCATTGTTTTGCTCCTTGTGTTCGGGGAGTTAATCTTTGACTCCGACGGCTGACAACCAATTACCACGTCTGGGTGGCGGAGTCGATTGTGACGGCGAGAGTTGCCCGCAGCCAGCTGAATTTCGATTTCAAGAGATCGTAGTCGGGGCCGGATGCCACAAAAGCCGCTTTCCCCTTGATCAAAAAACCGGCTCCAGGTCCATGCAGGCCTTTGACTTTACTGCTGCCGAGGGTGATCAGCACGTCAGGATTGTGCTTGATGTTTTCTTCCGTTTTGTGCATGTAGCCGGCAGGGATCAGCATGCGGCCTTCAGGTGAGATGCGGATGTAGCTGTTCCAGGTATTGACCATGTGTGGCCCATCCTTGCCCAAGGTGGCGATCGCGACAACACCGTCTGTTTGTAGAATTTCTTGCAATTTTTCCGGGATCATACCATCTCCTGTCGTTAATGGGTTTCGTGCTTGGCGGACAGTGCCAGAGTATTTGATCTCTGGCCCCATAAAAAGGTACAGTTTTAGAAAAAAACATGGGGACAGATGGGTTTCCCCCCCGCCCGCGGTTCGAACAGTTTACCTTTGATTGAGATGAAGCCATGTTTATCCTGAACACCAACGACTCCACGCCGCTCTACCGGCAGCTCTACCAGCAGATTCGTGACCAGGTCCTGGCAGGAGAACTCCCTGCCCATTCCAGGCTCCCCTCGATTCGCGACATGGCCGTGGAGTTGGCAGCAAGCCGCAATACGGTCGAGGGAGCTTATCAGGAATTGTGCGCTGAGGGGTATCTCTACGGCAAGTCACGGAGCGGATACTTTGTCTCCGACATCGATCCGGAACTCGTCTCATCGACACAGCTTGTTCCACCGCAACAGGACCTTCGTCCTGGGCCAGCGGAGAGTTATCGCTACGATTTTCATCCCGCGCGCCTCGACCCGCAGAGCTTTCCCTCGTCTGCCTGGCGTAAATGCCTCATCGAATGCCTTCGGTCAGACAGCGGGACATTTTCCCGGTATAGCGAACCGCAGGGCGAATGGGGGTTGCGTCGCACTCTTCAATATTATCTGGAACGCTCACGGGGCGTGCGCTGCTCTCCCGACCAGATCGTGATCTGTTCGGGTCTGCAGCAGGGCCTGGACGTGGTTGCCCAGCTCATCAGGGAGCGGCACGTCTCTGTGGCGACCGAGAATCCCGGATATCATCTTCCCCGTGACCTCTTCCGCAACCATGGGTTCAAGGTCGTCCCTATCGGTATCGGCCCCGATGGACTCGATCTGGATGCACTTACGTCGAGCGCATGCACCGTTGCTTACATTACCCCGTCGCACCAGATGCCGCTCGGCCAGGTGATGCCCGTGGCCAACCGGTTGGAACTGATCTCCTGGGCAAAGAAAATGGAAGGACTGATCATAGAAGATGATTACGACAGTGAGCTTCGCTATGTCGGGCGGCCGATCTCCTCTCTTCAGGGCTTGTATCCCCAAGGCGACATCATCTACCAGGGGACTTTCTCCAAGGTTTTCTCGCCTGCGCTGCGATTGAGCTACATGGTCCTGCCCCGCACGCTGCTGCATGACTACCATCGGCTTTTCCGCAATTATCTCTGCCCGGTACCGCTGCTCATCCAAAGGGCGATGATCCTGTTCATGGAGCGGGGACACTGGGAGCAGCACCTCCGTCGTTGTCGGATCTATTATCGGAAGAAGCATGGAGCGATGCTGAAGGCCATCGAGCAATCTTTCGGATCGAGCGCCAGGGTGATCGGCCAGGGAGCGGGCCTCCATGTCGTGCTTGAATTGACCGACGGCCTGATCGATGAAGCCGGGCTGGTAGAGCGAGCAAAGCAAAAGGGTTGTCGACTATTGCCCGTTTCCGATTTCTACGCTTCGGGAAGTCCCGAGACGAATAAACTGTTGTTAGGGTTCGGGGGAGTCGATATGGATGATATCCCGCATGGAGTTCAAATCCTCTCGACTCTCATCAAATAACGCCATTCGGGGCTGGCCTTACAGCAAACATTCTGTTGCACAATCGGTAGTTCGTTGTATGATGACATCAAAAATAGGTCAAGAGACATCGTTTATAGGTCAATTGATCTGCATGTGAGGTCGAAAATGCTTGAAGCGCTGCTGGGATCGGGCAACAAGGAAAGGGTTCTCTTTTTCATCTACGCCCGGGATGAGGGGTATGCGCGGGAGATTGCCCGCTTTTTTGCCACCGATCTTGCTCCTATCCAGAAGCAGCTCGAAGGTTTGGAAAAAGGGGGAATTCTCGCCAGCAGGCTGGCAGGGCGGACCCGCCTCTATACCTTCGATCCGCGTTACCCGTTTTTGGACGAACTCAAGGCGTTGCTTGCCAAAGCCATCACTTTTTATCCCCCGGAGGAGCAGGAACGGCTTCTGATGGCGCGCCAACGGCCGCGTCGGGCGGGTAAACCGTTATGAAAACCATCTCCCGGATGAGCCTGGGTGCGTTGGCGGCCTACGTCTGTTCCCACTTGACGAAATTCCGGGGACGAAATTCCGGGGACAGTTTACTTGACGAAATTCCGGGGACAGTTTACTTAATTCAAAACAAAAGGCGGCCAATTGGCCGCCTTTGTGAGTTCGGCCATCCCGCATAGAATGCCTGCTGCGAGGTGCACACTTCCAAAATGCAGTCTTAACCGCGACGCGCGGCCTCGATCGTAGCGATATCGATCTTTCGCATCTCCATCATCGCATCGAACGCGCGCTTGGCTGCAGCCTCATCGGGATCGGTGACCGCCTGCGTCAGGGCGATCGGCGTAATCTGCCAGGACACGCCCCATTTGTCCTTGCACCAGCCGCACGCACTCTCCTGGCCGCCGTTGTTGACGATCGCGTTCCAGTAACGATCGGTCTCGGCCTGGTCAACGGTTGCGACCTGAAAAGAGAAGGCTTCGTCGTGCTTGAACGCGGGGCCGCCGTTGAGCCCGAGACAGGGAATGCCCATCACGGTAAACCAAACCGTTAACACATCCCCTTTCTTCCCGGAAGGGAAGTCTCCCGGGGCGCGGTATACCGCGCCGACGGACGAATCGGGAAAGGTCTCGGCGTAAAAACGCGCCGCGTCCTCGGCGTCGCCATCGTACCAAAGGCAAATCGTGTTCTTTGCTGGCTTGACCATGTCACTTCTCCATCAAAATGAGCCATCCGGGGGTGAAGTCAACGATGCGCTCGCAGTCCGCGAGCATTGGCTCTGCTGACATTTCCCTGTTAACATACTACCACTCCCTGAACACGAAAACCCGCCTGGCGACCTGGGCGGGTTTTCTCTTGGGATGCAGGATATCCGAGATTTAAGACGGCCCAACACAGAACAGAATGCAAGACAGCCCAACTTGTTACTTCCACAGTCAGCTCGGCGAACTTCGGTACGATATCCCCAAACAACATCTGTGCTCGTGTCTTCCCTTCATCGTAGCGGGAAGGACGTCACGGGAAGAAGCTCGTCTTCATTCAGGTTCAGGGCCGCCCCGATGAGAGCAATTTCTCAGTTGATTCTCTGAGAGGGGACGATCGATCCCCTCCCAGATGTCAACGCCATGCTCTGTGCCCCGGGTGTCCCAGTATACTTCGATGCCGTTACCGTCGGGGTCGCTGAAATAGAGGGCCCAACTGATGCGGTGGTCTATAGGGTAGACCGCCACTCCATCCGCTTTAAGTCTTTGGTACGTCCGTATCAGAGCCCTTCTGTCAGGGACTTCAAAGGCGACATGGTACAGGCCGACATCTTGACGATTTGGAGTGGCCGCGCTTTTCCCGACCGCCTGGAGAGCCAGTTCGTGGTGCATCTCCCCGGCAGACATGAAAACCAGGGTATCTTCCAGCCTCTCCGTAATCTTCATGCCGAGATATTTTCGGTAGAAAGCGGCCGATTGTTCCATGTCGCTTATTTTCAGGTGAACGTGGCCGATCTTCATTTCGACGCCTTTCCCTTCGTTTCGGCGCGATCCTCACGTCTTCTTGAGAACACCTTGAATCTCCAGGGTGATCGTCACGTCGTCGCCCACGACAAAGCCTCCGGTTTCCAGGGCCTTGTTCCAGTTGAGACCATAATCATGGCGATTGATCACCGTGCTTGCGGAGAACCCGGCACGTACGTTGCCCCAGGGGTCGGTGTTTGCGCCGCGGAAGCGACCTTTCAGGGCGACCTCTCTGGTGGTCCCGCGGATCGTCAGATCGCCGAAGACGGTGATGTCGTCGCCTGAACCTTCAACCTTTCTGCTGACAAAGGTCATGATGGGATGATTGGCAGCGTCAAAGAAGTCGGCGCTGCGCAGGTGGTCGTCCCGTTTGGCTTCCCGAGTATCGATCGAGGCGACCTTGATCGATGCCTTGGCAGATTTGAGCGTCTTGCCCGAAGCATCCGCCTCGATTTCACCTTCATACTCATCGAACGTTCCGCTGACTTTGAAGACTACGAGATGGTCGACGCTGAACTGTACCTGGGAATGAACCGGGTCGACCCCGTAAGTTGCCGCCGATGCCGCCTGCGCCGTGAGAATGAATGCAGCGAAGACAGCGAAAATGGGGGATAGTTTCCTGAACATGTGAACTCTCCTTTGTGTCGGTTTATGGTGAACTCTGATCCGAGAATAACAAGCCATTGTATAGAATAATAATATTTTTTATCATTACAGAACATAGATGCAATCTATAATGTGAAAGGTGAGGCGGTCGCCCATGACTCTTGAACAATTGAAAACCCTGGTCACCATCGCCGATGCGGGAGGCGTCCTTGCCGCGTCCGAAATCCTCCATAAAACCCAGCCGACAGTCAGTGTCGCCATCAGGAAGCTGGAAGAGGAGCTGGGCGTGCAGATACTCTCCCGTGACAGCTACCGGGCGACGCTGACCCCTGCTGGCGAATCCTTGTGTCAACAGGCCCGTCTGGTTCTCATTCAGAGCGAGAAATTTTCAGAGCTGGCAAAACACCTTGCTCAGGGCAATGAACCGGAAGTCCGCATTGCCATAGAGGCCAGTTGTCC
The DNA here is from genome assembly GCF_000472285.1 of Desulfuromonas sp. TF. Classification (NCBI taxonomy): domain Bacteria; kingdom Pseudomonadati; phylum Thermodesulfobacteriota; class Desulfuromonadia; order Desulfuromonadales; family Desulfuromonadaceae; genus Desulfuromonas; species Desulfuromonas sp. TF. The sequence continues at coordinate 67,660 of NZ_KI421421.1, read as the reverse complement.
GATGCCGCTCGTTTTGGAAATACTTTCTCGATGTGAAAAGAAATTTCCCGGGACGCAATTCAACCTCATGGGGGATACGCTGTGGGGCGCGCTGGAGAGACTTGAATCGGGCGAGGCTGATCTGGCGATCAGCCCGTGGTTTGAAGAAAATCCGGCATTCGAGACGCGTCCTTTGAGCACTTCCAGGCTTATCACCGTGGCCGCCCCACAATTCCTTGAGCGATTCGGCAAAGAGGTCCTGGACCTTTCAGATTTAACAGAGTCGGTGCAGGTCGTCGTCAGGGACAGCAGCCGCAATCCTCGCGAACAGAGCTTTGGGTTTATGGCAGAGGGCCGGCACTGGTATGTGACAGATCACCTGACAAAGAAGGAAATCCTTTTAGCCGGAATGGGGTGGGGCCGATTGCACGCGCACCTGATCGAAGAGGATCTTCGGACAGGCCGGTTGGTGCCATTGGTGATCCGAAATTACGCAAGGGTCATGGAAATAAAAATTTGTGTCGCACGGATGAGGGAGAAGCTGGTCGGACCCGTCGCGCAGGCTCTCTGGGAAGACTTCTCAAACAGCCCGCCTGAAATATGGCGTGGGCCGTTTGTCTTGTAACGGAATCACTTCCAATCACCATGATTGGTTTAAATGTACGGCAACGACATGGAGCCAAGAAAATCAAGGGCTTGCGACTGAATCTCGCAAGCCCTTTTTCACTCCAACTTCTGCCGACAAAGATCGCGTTCTGACGTATGCGATTTGTCCTCGGGAGAATCAGGACCTCGTATGATCAGGCGAGGTCGAAGCGATCAAGGTTCATCACCTTGGTCCAGGCCGCCACAAAGTCCTGGACAAACTT
>NZ_KI421421.1:2118-66802 GCF_000472285.1 Desulfuromonas sp. TF | reverse complement strand
TCGTATGATCAGGCGAGGTCGAAGCGATCAAGGTTCATCACCTTGGTCCAGGCCGCCACAAAGTCCTGGACAAACTTCTTTTGCGCGTCCGCGCTTCCGTAGACCTCGGCCAGAGCCCGGAGCTGGGAGTTCGAACCGAAGATGAGATCGACGCGCGTGCCGGTCCATTTGGCTTCGCCCGTCTTGCGATCGCGCCCTTCAAACCTGTCCTTGGCGTCCGACACCGCCTTCCACGTGGTGTTCATGTCGAGCAGATTCACGAAGAAGTCATTGGTGAGCGTCTCGGGTCGCCTGGTGAAGACGCCGTGTCGGGACTGTCCGAAGTTGGCATTCAGAACGCGCATGCCGCCGACCAGAGCCGTCATCTCCGGAGCTGTCAGCGTGAGCAGTTGTGCCCGATCCACCAGCAGCTCCTCTGGCGATACGCTGTACGCGGCTTTCTGGTAATTGCGGAACCCGTCTGCAACCGGTTCGAGTACGGCGAATGCTTCGACGTCGGTTTGCTTCTGCGACGCATCGGTGCGTCCCGGTGAGAAGGGAACGGTCACCTCGTGCCCGGCGTTCTTCGCCGCCTGCTCGACCGCCGCGCAACCGCCGAGGACGATCAGGTCGGCGAGCGAAACCTTTTTGCCGCCGGACTGGGCGTCGTTGAACGCTTTCCGGATGCCCTCGAGGGTTTCAAGCACCTTCGTCAGTTGCCCCGGCTGGTTGACCTCCCAGTCCTTCTGCGGAGCGAGACGGATGCGCGCCCCGTTGGCCCCGCCGCGATTGTCGGAGCCGCGGAAGGTCGAAGCTGAGGCCCAGGCGGTCGAAACCAACTCGGAAATGGACAGACCCGAAGCGAGGATCTTGCCCTTGAGGGCGGCAATGTCATTCGCATCGATCAGGTCATGGTCGACAGGGGGAACCGGGTCCTGCCAGATCAGCTCTTCTTCAGGCACTTCCGGCCCGAGATAGCGCGCGAGCGGGCCCATGTCGCGATGGGTGAGTTTGAACCACGCGCGGGCGAAGGCATCGGCGAATTCCTCAGGGTTCTGCTGGTAGCGCCGCGCGATCGGCTCATAGATCGGATCGAAGCGAAGGGAGAGGTCCGCCGTGGTCATCATCGGCCGGCGCTTCTTCGACGGGTCGTGCGCGCCAACCACCATGTCCTCTTCATCCACGTCCTTGGCCAGCCACTGATGCGCGCCGGCCGGGCTCTTGACCAGCTCATACTCGTATTTGAACAGGACCTTCAGATAGCCCATGTCAAACTTGGTCGGGTTCGGCTTCCAGGCCCCTTCGAGGCCGCTGCCGATCGCGTCATCTCCCTTGCCGCTGCCGAAGCTGCTCTTCCAGCCGAGCCCCTGCTCCTCGATGCCGGCGGCTTCGGGCTCGGGACCGACATGGGCGGCATCGCCGGCGCCATGGCATTTGCCGAACGTGTGCCCGCCCGCGACGAGAGCGACGGTCTCTTCGTCGTTCATCGCCATGCGCGCGAAGGTTTCACGTACGTCGCGGCCCGACGCGACCGGATCAGGATTACCGTTCGGCCCTTCCGGGTTCACGTAGATCAAGCCCATCTGCACGGCGGCGAGCGGATTCTCGAGCTCCCGGTCGCCTTCATAACGTTTGTCGGCAAGCCACTCGCCTTCAGAGCCCCAATAAATGTCCTCTTCCGGCTCCCAGACGTCTTTGCGCCCGCCGGCGAAGCCGAACGTCTTGAATCCCATCGACTCCAGCGCACAGTTGCCGGCGAGAATCATCAGGTCGGCCCAGGAGATTTTCTTCCCATATTTCTGCTTGATCGGCCAAAGCAGTCGACGCGCTTTATCAAGGTTCACGTTGTCCGGCCAACTGTTGATCGGCGCGAAACGCTGGGTACCGCTCCCGGCTCCGCCGCGGCCGTCGCCCGTGCGGTAGGTGCCAGCGCTGTGCCACGCCATCCGGATCATGAGCCCCCCATAGTGGCCGTAATCGGCCGGCCACCAATCCTGAGAGTCGGTCATCAGCGCATAGAGGTCCTCCTTCACAGCACCCAGGTCGAGACTCTTGAATTCTTCAGCGTAGTTGAAATCCTCGCCCATCGGATTGGACAGATTGGAATGCTGGTGCAGAATGTGAAGGTTCAACTGATTCGGCCACCAGTCCCGGTTCGACATGCCACGGCGGGTTAACTGCTTGCTCGTCCTGCCCGTTACCGGGCACTTGCTTTCTTCGTTCATGGACTGCTCCTATCTTTGAAGGGACAGTGGATCTCGGGCGGCGTGTAGATGGTGTAGATCCTCAGGGGTTAAAGCCCCTGCACTGTTACGAATAACTATTAACTAATAAACCTACCGCACAATGAGGTGTTGTCAAAGGCGGGAAGAAAAGATCGCCATCTGCGTCGAACTTCCGAGTGCCGGATCGACCGGGCCGATTTCATCAAAGACGGTTCGGTATCCATGTCGCCCGGCCACCCCCTCGGCCCACTTCCGGAACTTGCTGCGGGTCCATTCGAAGCGGTGGTCACGATGCCTGAAAGTGCCGTCCGGTATTCCATGGAGCACATTGTATTCGCTGTTCGGGGTGGTGACGAGCACGGTCTGTGGTCGGTAGCCTGCAAATACCGTCTGCTCCACGGCGGAAAGCCGATGGGGATCGACGTGTTCGATGGTTTCCACCATGACCGCGGCATCGAAGCCCGCGAGATCTTCAATAAAAGTCGTAAAGGAGGCGTGATGTAGAGAAAGGCGCGTGTCGTCCCAGACACAGTCTTCCGCGGTCAGCAGATGCCGCGCTTCGGCCAGTGCCTCCAGCGAGGTGTCGATTCCGGCGATCCGGATGAATCGTCTCTCGGCGGCCAGGCGAGCCATCAACTCACCAGGACCACAGCCCATATCGAGAACACTCTTGGCGTTGGCCTCCAATAAGGCATGGATTACCCTTTCCAGGCGTTCATCATGCAGGGAAGTCACCATTTCAGACCGCCCGTCGGTATACCTTTTCATCAAAAATAACCTTCCTTTACTCGTGCTCCGGGGTTTTCAGGAATTTCACCTCCGGCCACTGCCGCGCGCCCCTCGGCTGTTGGGTCAGCCGTGGTTGTGCAGGCCGATGATGTCCCCTGGGCAGGCCTCTTCGAGCAGTGCGGAGCGAGAAACATCAAATGCTTTTTGTTTGCCATGGATGCGAGAGTGCCGGGAAACTATGGCAGAGGGATTTTGCTGAAGGCGAGGCAGGCTGCGATAGTATGGTTATGTTTCTTAATCATGTTCTCCTGCGGATTGGATTCCGTTAAACAATATCCCAGCCGGGAAAAAAGTGCAACAGGCCTTCCTCTGCCGGCAGGAATGCATGGGAAAGGGGAGGGGTGAACGTCCCCCAGGTCCAAAAAATCCTTGCATCTGCAGGGGGAAAAAAGTTAGATGAGGTAAAGAGGTTTGATCTGGCGGCCTTCCATTTCGGGCTGCTTTCCAGCAAACCCGCACAGGACTTAGAACGACATGAAAGAAATCTACCTCGATTACAATGCCAGCACTCCCATCGCCCCGGAAGCGGTCGAGGCGATGCGCCCCTTTCTCACGCAGCACTACGGCAATCCGTCCAGCCTCCACTGGGCCGGCGTACCGGCGAAGGACGCGGTGGAGCAGGCGCGGGGGCAGGTCGCCGCCCTGCTCGACTGCGATCCCGCCGAGGTCGTTTTCACCAGCGGCGGCAGCGAATCGAACAACCATGCCATCAAGGGGGTCTTCTTCGCCCATCGGGAGCGCGGGAACCATATCATCACTACGGCGGTGGAGCATCCGGCCACCCTTGCTCCATGCCGCTTCCTGGAGAGTCTGGGGGCGAAGGTCACCGTCCTTCCAGTCGACCGCTTCGGCCGGGTCGATCCGGACGAGGTGCGTCAGGCGATAACCCCGCGCACAATCCTGATCACGGTGATGCACGCCAACAACGAGGTCGGAACGATTCAGCCGATCGCAGAGATCGCCACCGTCGCCCGCAATGCCGGGGTCCTGCTCCACACCGACGCCGCCCAGAGCGTCGGCAAGATCCCCGCCGGGGTCGATTCCCTCGGGGTGGATCTCCTTTCAGTGGCCGGGCACAAGGTCTACGCGCCGAAGGGGATCGGCGCCCTGTACATAAGGGAGGGGACGCGTATCGAGCCGTTCGTCCACGGCGCCGGGCACGAGAAGGGAAGAAGGGCGGGGACAGAGAGCGTGCTGCTGGCGTCGGCGCTCGGCGCTGCCTGCGAAGCGGCCCGCGGCTGGGTCGACGGGCCGAAGGTGCAGATGCTGCGCGATCGTTTCTGGGCCGCCCTGCGGGAGACATTCGGGGACCGGGTCACGCTGAATGGGCATCCGACGGAACGGCTCCCCAACACCCTCAACGTCAACTTCACCGGTCGCATCGGTGCGGAGATCCTGGGCCGGATGCCGCAGGTCGCCGCTTCCACCGGCTCGGCCTGTCACACCGGTTCGGTGACCCTCTCCCCAGTCCTTGCCGCCATGGGCGTCTCCCTGGAGGAAGGGATGGGAGCCATCCGGTTCAGCCTTGGCCGCACCACCACCTGGGAGGAACTGGAGGAGGTGCTTCGCCTCCTGCGCGAGGGCGGAGATCGCAAGTAGGAGGCGGGCCGCAGGTTTGCCTTGGATACCGGCGGCCAGGTTGATCGCTCTTGTAAAAGTCTCCCATTTTTGGTATTGTTTCAAGCATTGCATTCATGACGGGACATGAAGTGAAAAAAACCTCCTCCCCATTTCTTATTTTACTCGTCAGCCTCCTGGTCCTCCTGATGGCCGGGCAGGCGTTGGCTTCGAGTTTTGTCCTGTGCCTCGGAGAGAACGGTCACTCCGCCATCGAGCAGGCGGTCTCCGGCAAATGTGCGGCCGTTGAATCGACGTCCTGCGCCGCGGAAGAACTTTGCACCCATCACCATTGCCGGCCCTGCCAGGATATCTCCACCGACCTCGACTTCGTGCATGGCCGCTGGCAGGATTACGACCTTTCCTTATCAGCACTCCCGCCTGCCATCATCTCGATTGCACCTCCCGTTTTCATCCGCGACCTGACGGTTAACCTTTCTTCTCTGCCCCCGCCTCGCCCCTACCAAGCCCTCTGCGCTCTCCGTACCGTCGTCCTGCTGAATTGATCCTTCCGTCCAGCCCCTGATTCACCCACCGTCCCGCGGCCCAGGTCCGCCGGGATTCCTCACATTTACGTCCAAATCTGATTTTTTCCGGAGGTTTTCGCCATGCCGGACGTATTCCGTCGTGTATCAACGGTCGTATTCCGATTGTCCGCCTTGCTCCTGCTTGCGGGAACTTGCGCTGTCGCATCGACGCATGCCGAAGAATCGATGTTGTCAAAACCAGCTTCCGACGTTGAAAAAGGTGCGCTGACTTTGCGGGAGGTCCTTGCTCAGGCGTTGCTCAACAATCCCGAGCTGGATGTCTATTCCCAGGAAATACGCGCTCGCGAGGCCGAAGGACTGCAGGCCGGCTTGCGGCCAAATCCCGTTCTTTCCTTCGAAGCCGAGAACGTCTTCGGCAGCGGCCCGTTTTCCGGAACCGATGCCGCCGAAGGCACCCTTGCCCTTCATCAGACGTTCGAATTGGGAAACAAGCGCGATCTTCGCCGTCATCTGGCCGAGGCGGAGACGAGCATCGCGCAAAGCAACTTCGAACTCGCTAAAGCCAATCTTCTGGCCAGGGCCACCGACGGGTTTTTCGCCGTCCTCGCCGCCCAGGAGCGCTTGCGTCTGGCCGAGGAATTGACCGACCTCACGAAGCGGGTGCTGGACACTGTTGAGGAGCGCGTCGCCGCCGGAAGAGCCGCCGAGACGGAAGCCATCCGATTTCGCATCCAGCTTCGGGAGGGTGAGATTGCCCGCAACAAGGCCCGCCGTCATCTTGCCGCCGTCCGCAGCGGCCTGGCCACCCTGATGGGGCGGGATCGGGCCGAGTTCGATCATGCAGTCGGAGAGATGTCTTCCCTCTTCCCTCTGCCCGATCCGGCCCAACTGGAGAAACTGGCGACCGGGAGCCCGCGGATCGCCCTCCATGTCACGGAGAGTGAGCTCAGCCGCCGGGCGGTAAGTCTGGAGCAGGCCCGGCTGATTCCGGATCTGGATGTCGGTGTCGGCACCCGTCATTTCAGGGAGAGTGACGACACCGCGCTGGTTTTCGACCTTTCACTCCCTCTCCCCATTTTCGATCGCAACCAGGGGGCGATAGCCGCCGCCCGGAGTCGGCAGGCAAAGGCCCGGGCCGAGGAGCGCAGAGCCCTGCTGCAGGTAAGGGAAGCCCTGTCTGTGACCTGGCAGGAGATGAGCGCCGCACGGGAGGAAGCCGAGGGGTTGCGGGACGATATCATTCCCGCTTCCCGGCGGGCACTGGAAGCGGCCGAATACGGATATCGAGCCGGCAAGTTCGGCGTCCTGGATGTGCTCGATGCCCAGCGCACCTGGGTGGAAGCGAGGGAGCGTCATCTGGAGTCGCTGATCGCTTTTCACCGCGCCGCCGCCGAACTGGAGCGTCTGCTGGGAAGCTCGCTCGACCCCGGTCGATCATCCCTCACGCTCTCCGCCACAGCCAAGGAGTAACGCCCATGAAAAAGACGAAAAATCTGTTCATTTCTCTGCTCGTCCTTGTCCTTGCGGGCGGTTTTGGATGGGGGACTTACACACTTGCCGGCCCTTCCTCCTCCGCTGAGGGGGAGCATGCAGGGCATGGCCACGAAGAAGAGCAATTAAAGGGAGATCCCCATGGGCATGCCGATGCGCACGCCGCGCACGACGATCACGGGGATGAGGCCGAGGAAGAACTGGAAGGGCTGTTCAGTGCAGATGCCCCCTCTCGGGAAGCCCACCACGAGGAGGACGACGACCATCACGGAGAGGATCACTCGGATCACCCTTCCTCCCGGGCAACCGCCCCGCGGACAAATGATCCCCACGCCGGCCACGGCCATGGAGACGCCGGGGATGAAATCTGTCCCGAGCACAATATCGCCGAAGCGGAGGATGCTCTGTGCCAGCCCGACCTGGTCTCACATCTTCAACCCGGCGAGGGGCTGAAGGTTCGCCTGGCGGCCCCTGAAACGGCCGGCCGGATTGGCATCACCACCGCCGCGCCACTCCCCGTCGGCGAAGAAGGCGCCGCCTGGCCGGGGCAGGTCGCCTTCAATCGCGACCGCCTGGCCCGCCTCTCGGCGCTGGCCGGCGGCGCCGTGCGGAAGGTGCATGCAGGGCTGGGGGAGAGGGTCGCCGAAGGGCAGGCCCTGGCCGAGATCGCCGCTCCCGAAGCGGCGGGACTGCGGGCCGAGTTGTCGGCCGCGGAAAGCCGCCGGGGCCTCGCCGAAGCGGTCTACCGGCGCGAAAAGGACCTGCTGGAGAAGGGGATCACCTCCCGGCACGAATTCCAGCAGGCTGAAGCCGAATTCCATCAGGCCGAAAGCGCTGTCGTCCGGATTCGGCGACAGATGCACGATTTCGGCCTTGTCGACGGGGCCAGGGGGGCGGGGCTGCCGATCCGCGCCCCCTTCGCCGGCACCGTCATCGAGAGAACGGCGGTCGTCGGTGAGACGGTTGCCCCGGGGACGCCGCTCTTCGTCCTAGCCGACCTCAGTACCGTGTGGGTCGAGACCTCGGTCCCCGAGGAGGAGCAGCTTTCCGTTCGCCCCGGCATGGAGATCGTCGCCTCCTTCTCCGGGCTTCCCGGACGGGCATTCACGGGAGAGATCTTCTGGGTCGCCCCCGCCCTCGATGAGCAGACGCGCATGCTCAAAGTCCTGGCGCAGGTGGACAACGGCGAGGGGCTGCTGCGCAGCGGCCTTTTCGGCCAGGTGCGTCCGGCGGCGAAGACGGCCGGCGGAACCCTCGCCGTCCCCGCCGATGCCGTACAGACGGTGGACGGCAATCCCTTTGTCTTCGTGCGCCTGGAGGAAGATCTCTTCGAGTTGCGCCGGGTGACGACCGGGCGTCGGATTCGGGGGGCGGTGACGATTCAATCGGGTCTCCAGGCCGATGACCGGGTCGCCATGAGCCAATCCTTCTCTCTTAAGTCGGAGGTGCTGAGGGCACGTCTGGGGGCGTCATGCGCGGACCATTGATCCCGGGCCGCTCCGTAGAGCCGTCGGTCCTGTAAAAACCCTTGGGAAGAAGGATTTGCCATGCTTGAACGCCTGATCGATGTTGTGCTGAGGAACCGCCTGCTGACGGTTCTCCTCTTTGCTTTCGCCCTGAGCTTCGGCACCTGGGCACTGGCTAACCTGCCGGTGGACGCCTTCCCGGACACGACTCCCGTGCAGGTGCAGATCAATACCGTCGCGCCCAACCTGGGACCCGAGGAAATCGAGCGCCAGATCACCTTGGGCGTCGAACTCGCCATCGCCGGTCTGCCGGAGCTGCAGAGCGTTCGATCGATTTCCAAGTTCGGTCTCTCCCAGGTGGTCGCCACCTTCTCCGACGCCATGCCGGTCTACGATTCGCGTCAGCTCATCATGGAGCGGCTGGCGAGCGTCACGCTGCCGCCGGGGATTGACCGGCCGGAGATGGGGCCGATTTCCACCGGGCTCGGAGAGGTTTTTCATTATGTCCTGCGCTCGAAGGACCGCTCTCTCGATGAACTGCGCACCCTGCACGACTGGGTCGTCAAGCCCGAGATGCGAAAGGCCGCCGGCGTGGCCGAAGTCAATTCATGGGGTGGATTGGAGCGTCAGTATCAGGTGATTGTCTCCCCCGAACTGCTGGTCAAGTACGGCCTCACTCTCAAGGATGTTTTTTCCGCCCTGGAGGAAAACAACGCCAATGTCGGTGGTGGGCAGGTCACCTCCGGCGGCCAGACGATGCTGGTGCAAGGCCTGGGGCAGGTGACGGGTCTTGCCGAAGTCGGCAACATCGTCATCGCCGCTTTCGGCGGCGCGCCGGTGCGCATCCAGGATGTCGCCGAAGTTCGCTTCGGACACGAACTGCGCCTTGGCGCGGTGACGGCGCAAGGGGAAGGGGAGGTCGTTCTCGGTCTCGGTTTCATGCTCATGGGGGAGAACAGCCGAGCCGTGACCACCGCCCTCAAGGAGCGGCTGGAGATGGTACGGTCGGCCTTGCCCGCCGACGTGACGCTGGAAACCGTCTATGACCGCACCGATCTGATCGAGCAAGTCATCGACACGGTCAAGCATAACCTCCTTCTCGGCGCCCTGCTGGTCATCGCCATCCTCTTCCTGCTGCTGGGGAACCTGCGCGCAGGGCTCATCGTCGCCGCCGCAATCCCCCTGTCGATGGTCTTCGCCGCCCTGGGCATGCACGGCATGGGGATCGCCGCCAGCCTGTTGTCGCTGGGGGCCATCGATTTCGGCATTCTGGTCGACGGGTCCGTGGTCATGACCGAGGCCAACCTGCGTCGCCTCACCGAGCGACAGACCGAACTCGGCCGATCGCTGACGGCCGCCGAACGGACGGCCTGCATCGCCCAGGCGAGCAAGGAGGTGGTGCGCCCCATCTTCTTCGGCATGCTGATCATTCTCCTCGTTTTCCTGCCGGTGCTGACCCTTCAGGGGGTCGAGGGGAAGATGTTCAAGCCGATGGCCTGGGCTTTCATCTTCGCCCTGATAGGGGCGATGCTGGTGGCTATTTTTCTCACTCCGATTCTGTCCGAGCGTTTTTTACCGAAACGCCTGCGCGAGCGGGAAGGGCGTGTTGAAGGGGCGCTGCAAAAGAGTTATGGGGCGCTGCTGCTGCCGGTGCTGCGACGCAAGGGGGCGCTCTTCGCCGTCGTCCTCATTCTGGTCGCCGGCTCCGGAGGGCTCGCCCTGCGCCTCGGCGGCGAGTTCCTGCCTCGCATGGGGGAGGGGTCGCTGGTCGCCAGCGTGGTGCGCCTGGCAGGGGTCTCCGTCGACGAGTCGATCGCCTACAACACGCGGCTTGAAAAACTGCTGCGCGAGGAATTCCCTGACGAAATCAAGTACGTGTGGAGCCGCATCGGCAGCGCCGAGGTGGCCACCGACCCGATGGGGACCGAGCTGACCGATCTCTTCATGGCCCTGCATCCGCGCGACCGATGGACCAGAGCCGCAAACCAGACGGAGCTTGAGAAGCTGGTGGAGAAAACGATGACAGGCTTGCCCGGCATCCGCACCGTCCTCACCCAGCCCATTGAACTGAGGACGAACGAGATGCTCTCGGGCATTCGCGCCGATGTGGGGATCAAGGTTTACGGAGAGGATTTCGGCAATCTGGTCGCGTTGGGCGGAGAAGTCGAGCACCTGCTCGGCGACATCCGCGGGGCGAGCGACGTTTCGGTCGAACAGATCACCGGCCAGCCGGCGCTGCAGGTGCGCATCGATCAGGCGGCCATCGCCCGTCACGGCGTCGCCGCCCGCGAGGTGCTCGACATGGTCGCCGCCGTCGGCTCGCTGAAGGTCGGAGAGGTCTTCGAGGGGGAGCGCTCCTTTCCCCTGGTGGTTCGGCTTCCCGATGCCCAGCGTTCCGACGTGACGGCCTTGCTGGAAACCCTCATCCCGACCCGCAGCGGCGCGGTGGTACCGCTGGGAACGCTGGCCGAAATCACAGAGGAGGACCGCCCCTCGACCATCAACCGCGAATGGGGGCGGCGCCTGATCAAGGTGCAGGCCAACGTCCGAGACCGCGACATCGCCTCCTTTGTCGACGAGGCGCGGAAAAAGATAGCCGCCGAGGTGAGGCTCCCCGACGGCTACCTCATCGAATGGGGCGGTCAGTTCGAGAGCCTGGAGCGATCACAGAAGCGCCTGGCGGCCGTCGTCCCCATCACTCTGGCGCTGATCTTTCTGCTCCTCTATCTCAGCCTCAAAAATCTGCGCCATGTCCTGATCATCTACACCGGCATCCCCTTCGCCGCCGTCGGCGGCGTGCTCGCCTTATGGTTGCGCGGCATCCCTTTCAGCGTCAGCGCCGCAGTCGGCTTCATCGCGCTCTCCGGCATCGCCGTCCTCAATGGACAGGTGCTGGTAAGTGCCATCCGCCAGGGGGTGGAGCGGGGGGAGGACCTCTTCGCGGCGGTCACCGACGGCGCCCGCCGCCGCCTGATTCCGGTGCTGGCCACCGCCATCACCGATGCCGCCGGCTTTCTCCCCATGGCGCTCTCCTCCGGGGTCGGGGCCGAGGTGCAGCGCCCCCTGGCGACGGCGGTCATCGGCGGAGTTCTGACCTCGACACTCCTCACACTTTTCGTTCTGCCGGCACTTTATCTTCTCGTGGCGCCGAAACATGCAAATCAACCTATTCCACTGGAGGACGCATGAAGATGAAGATTCAAGTCGCCGCGATTCTCGCCCTCTCTTTTTTTGCGGGAGGGTGCGCTGCCTCGCGGCCCCTGGTTGAACCTGAACAGCAAATCCCGGTGGAAATTCGGCCGGCATCCCCGGTCGTCGTTTCCGAGGCTCAGGCGTTCCGTCAGGAGGGTGAAGTGCTGGTCAGCGGCAGTTTGAAGCGCCCGGTCCGGGTTCGCATGCCCGGTCATGTGGATGTGCTTTTCCTCCGATCCGACGGTTCTCGGCTTGACGAGCGCCAGATTAAAGTGGTCGGCCTGAATTCCCATCGCCACGGCCTGCAGGAGGTCCGCTTCCGAGCATCCTTGGACCTGGAGCTGCCGGCAGGTTCAAGCGCGGGTTTCTCCTATCACCGTTTTCCCCTGCCGCCGTTTTCCCCCTAATTCGGTTCCCGTCCGAGCCTTTCTCAACCAGGCGGCCAGCAGGGTGGTGTCGGCGGTGGTACATTCCAGGGTGAGTCCGAAATCCTTGCAGAAGGCCAAGGCCTTGTCCAGGAAGACCTTTCGATCCCCGACGCCGGTGTCGATGAAGAGCCCCCGCCGGTAATGGGTGAAAAGACGGCGGGCCATCTCCATGGGATCGCGGCCGTAACGGATGGCCCTGTCCAGCTTGAGTTCCTTGATCACCATATGGGCTCCGATTTCCGTCCATCCGGGAGGCATGAACCAGGTGCCGACCTCCCGGCGGACCTCCTCGGCGTAGCGCTCAGGGGTCAGCAGCAAGGAGATGCAGTCATCCACCTGGGGGAGGATGACTGGGAAATCGAACTCCTCGTCAATCCCGCGCAGGGATTGGCAGAAGCCGTAGCCGAGAAAGACGGCGTCCACCCGTTCCCCCAGCAGGCGGATCTCCTCCCTCAGCCGCTCCAGCATTTTCTGCGGATAACAGTGCTGGGCGGCGTCGAGGTAGATCACCTCGGCGGCTTCCGGAATCGACTTCAGAAGATGGTCGAGCTCTGGTTTCAGGGCAGTGCAGGCAATGATTCCCAGTCGCATGGGCACGCTCTCCTTCAGTAGGCCGGAACGCCGCTGGCGGTGGCCGTCAGCTTGATTTCCAGAAACACCCGATCCCCCCAGCCGCTGGCCAGCGGCATCACCGATTCCTCCTTCTCCACGCTGATCTCGATCTGCCTTCCGCCCCTCTCTTCGGTTCGCCTTCTGGCCGTCTGCCGGGAATGTTCCTCGCCGGCAGACACGGCTTCGGCCAGGGTCTCGAATCGGCGCCGCTCATCCGCGGAAATCAGCAGGAAACCTTCCGGTTTGTCGGGGCGGATGGTCACCTCCGCCCGCTCCACGACCCGGCCGGTGATGGCGCCGAAGGCGTTGGCGACCTCGGCGTGTTCGGGGACGATCAATCGTGTCCCCAGTCGGGCGGCAGCTTCGGGCAGAAAATCCTTGGCCGGCGCCCCGACGCCGATTACCGGGCGGTCCAGGCGAACCCCCATGCCGATCCCCGAGCCAGCCGGCAGCCGCAGCAACCTGTCGAGAAAATCAAGATTGCCGGAAGACCAGCAGCGGGCCAGGGGATCATGTTCATGAAGCGCCTTGGCCGTCATCTGCAGGCAAAGGGTCGCGATGATTTCACCCAGCATCCGATCGAGCAACTCTTCACACTCCATGCCCGCGCATTTCGCCAGAAAGTCCGCTCCCAGAGTGGAGGCTTCTTTATCCCAGAGATCGAGAGTCCCCCGGGCATGGAGGATATCCGTCGGGGTAAAGGCGACTTCGGCGAGAATGCCGAGGGCGGCCAGTCGGTCGAGGTCGATGAACGGTCCGATCTCTTCGGCAATCCGGTCGCGGTGCTGAAAGTTTCCGTCGAGGGCCTCGAATAGCGCTCTCTCATGGCGGGACAGGGAGTATCCGGGCCTTTTGACCAGGGTGAAAAAATCGAGAGCCATCGGTTTTTTTGCCCCATGGGGCTCATCGAGTTCCCTGATCCTCCGGAGAAACGGGGGCGAGGCCGTCGCCGCCGCGCAGAGCGGGATCGCTCGCCGCGGTCCGAGGCGTATCAGGCCGTCTCCCTGCACCACGATCCGGCTGTCTCCCCCCAATCCCACGGTCCACATATTCACTGCGCGAACCCGGGTCTTCCAACCGCCGACCACCGCCCCATCCATATCGACAGGGGTCCCGCCGCCTGTAACGACGGCGATATCGGTCGTGGTCCCACCCATGTCGACGACAACGGCATCCCGATGGCCGCTCAATCGGCAGGCCCCGGCAATGCTGGCCGCAGGGCCGGAGAGGACCGTCTCCACCGGCCGATCTTCGGCGGTCGCGGCACTGATCAGCGAGCCGTCCCCCCTGACGACCATGAGGGGGGCATGGATGCTGTTTTCTTCCAGCATCCGCCGCACGGCACAGAGAAGATCGCGAACGACGGGCATAAGCCGCGCATTGAGGGCCGCGGTGACCGCCCGCTCAACCATGCCGACCGACCCCGAGAGTTCATGACCGCACACCACGGGCAGGGAGCACCGCTGAGAGATCATCTCCTTCAGATGGAGTTCGTGCCGGGCATTGTAGATGCTGAAATAGCCGGAAACCGCGAAGGCGTCCACCTTCTCCGCCAACCGGGCGATGGCCTCCCCTGCGGCGTCGGCATCGAGATCCGTGGTAACTCTGCCCCGGCGGTCGTGGGCGCCGGCGATCACGACCGCCTCCTCGGCCGGGATGCCAGCCGGAAGGGAAAAACTGCCGGGGTTGGGGACGGCGGCGATCAAGCCCACCCGGGCCCCTTTCCCCTCGACGATGTTGTTGGTGGCCAGGGTGGTGGAAAGGGACACGAGTCTGACCCGGGAGAAGAGAGACCGCTCGAGGCCCTGAAGCGCATTGCCGATCCCCTGCCTGAGATCCTGCCGGGTGGTGGCGGACTTGGCCTTGGCGAGTATCCGGCCGGACGCCATATCGATGATGACGGCGTCGGTGAAGGTGCCGCCCGTATCGATGCCTATGCCGAGGTCCATGGAGATCGCCCTGATCGGTAGGAGGGGTTCAGAAGCCGAGGCAACGGACGAAGACTCTGTCGAAGTCCGGGAAGTTCGCCAGTTCGATGACCTCGACGTTTTTGACGACCGCGGCCATTTCGTCGCGTAAGCCGCGGTTGAGGAGAAAGGTCTGTCCCCCCGATTTGGACGTATTGCCGACGAAATCGACTTTCCCGGCAAATTCGCGCGGGAGGAGTCCGAGACTGAGGAGGCTTTTTTCCTGCAAGTGGTAACCGAAGGCTCCGGCGATCAGGACCTTGTCCACCTCGCCGGCCCCGATGCCGGAATCCTGAAGCAGGAATTCGATGCCGGCGCGAATCGCCCCCTTGGCCAGCTGCACCTGGCGGATATCCTTCTGCGAAAGGAACAGATCCTCCGTCACCCCAAAGGCCGTCTTTCCTTCGTGCTTGACCAGCCTTTCTTTCAGGAGGGACGGCAGAACCGATTTTTCGGCATCGACGAACCGGCCGTTGCCGCCGATCACGCCGTGATCGACAAGTTCTCCGACGATATCGAGCAGACCGCTGCCGCAGATACCTGCCGCCGGAGCGCCGCCGATGGTTTTGACCGATATTGCCCCGTCTTCGGCGATATCGAAAAATTCCACCGCACCACGGCTGGCCCGCATGCCGCAGGAGATGTTCATCCCTTCGAAGGCGGGGCCGGCGGCGGTAGAGGTCGCCCGGAGGCGACCGCTTCGGCCCAGGACCATTTCGCCGTTGGTGCCGATGTCGACCAGCAGGGTGGTGCCGTTATGACGGTGAAGTGCCGTGGCCAGGATGCCGGAGGTGATGTCCGCACCGACGTACCCGGAGATGACAGGCGGCAGATAGACGAGTCCGGAGCCTGCGATCGCCAGGCCGTGCAGGGCCGCGGAGAAGTGATTGCCCCCGGACAGGGCGGATGTATAGGGATATCTGCCCAGCGAGACGGGGTTCCGGCCGGTGGCCAGGTGCAGCATGCAGGTGTTGCCGCTCAGCACCACCTCGTAGATGGAACCGGCGGCGATGCCCGACTCTCCGACAAGCTCGCCGGTCAGCCGGTTGATCTCCCCGATCAGTTCCCCATGCAGGGTGTTCAGCCCGGCCGCTTCGGAAGCAAAGCGGATTCGGGAAAGGACATCCTGCGCATACCGGCTCTGAGGGTTGAGGGCTGAGGCCGCAGCGATCTCCCGCCCCGTGGAGAGATCGACCAGAGAAGCCACCAGGGTCGTGGTGCCGATATCGACCACGATGCCGAAGTTTGTACTCCGGGTGTCTCCCGGCTCTTTGGCCAGAAGCCGACCCAAAGCGAAAACGCCCGTTACATCTTCCGCTTCCGAATAGGTCTTGCTGATGCACGGATCCAGGTCGAGGACGCCCCTTTCGCCATGACTCAGAACCTGAAGGGTGTCGGTCTGCTCGGCGGCAGGGAGCTCCACGACGATGTCCCCCCGAATTTCGGCCTGGCAGGAGAGGACCTTTGCCGCTTTCAAATCTTCCGGCAGGTGAGACCGGCTCCCCTTCAAGGAGATATTCTTCAGGGACTCGAAATCCAGCCGCACGGTGCATTTAAAACAGGTGCCCACACAGTTGCAGGGAGATTCGAGCATGACTCCCGCCAGGCGGGCCGCTTGAAGGATGGTGGTGCCCTGGGCGACTTCGATCGACCGGAGGTCGGGGAAGAAATGGACGACGGCCATGACTCTACGCCATCGTCCGGTAACGGCAGGCCGTCTCGGAGACGGCCAGGATGTTGTTGATCGGTGTCCTGGGGCTGATGCCGCAGGCCGGGGCCAGGATGTCGACCCCTTGGCTCAGGCACTGCTCACTGACCCTGGCCAGCTTCTCGGGGTCGCCCAGCTCAAGGAGATAAGTGCTGATGTTCCCCATGGTCACCTTTCCGGAGGCCAGGGCTTTTAACAGGGGAATGCCCACGACCGCATCGACGCTGACCGACTCGGCGGTCAGTTGCTCCAAAACGGTTCCCAGACTCTTCACGTCCCCGCAGATATGGACGATGGACGGCTTTCCATGACGCTGCCGGAAATGTTCCGTCATCTCGTTGAGGTAGGGAAGGACGAATTCCTCGAAGGCCCTGCGCCCGATCAATTCTCCGGTGGCGCTCGGGTCGGCGATGCAGATCACGTCCGCACCGGCTTCAACCAGGGCATCCCCGAAGGCCAGAGCGTTTTTCATCGAAAGCCTGTTCAACCTGTGGGCGGCCTCCTTGCCCCGGTGCAGTGCTCGGTAATACAGGAGAGGGTCGACCAGGGATGTGGCCAGGCTGACCGGCCCGCTGAGGTTGGCGATGATCGGCACCTCGGGTGCCTGCTCCTTGAGAATGCGGACGGCATCGGTGCAGACCCTGGCTCGCCCTTTGGTCACGTCGATCGAAGTCAGTCGGTCGATATCCGCCAGGCTTTCCATGGCATAGGCGGTCACGTGAGGCTCGCTCTCCCTGCTGCCGAGCCCCACCTCGGCTCCCATGGCTTCGGCTTCCACCGTCATGCAGAAGGGAAGGCCGAGGTTTTCGATGCCGGTCAAACGGTTGGCCCCGAGGGTGAGTTCGGCCATTTTTCTAGCATCGGCATGGGCCTGGGGCCAGAAACACTCCACGGCGTCCATGACCTCGGTCACGATCATGGTCATCATCCCTCCCGGGCAGATGAAGGGAGGGCGGTCGACCGCTTTTCCGGCTAGTGCCTTCAGCAGGCGTTCTTTCTCGGTCATGCCGTTCCCCCGTTCGAGCCGAAAAATTCTCGCACCCGGTTGCCGTCCAGATCGCAGCCGATCAGGGTGAGCCGCGACTGAACCTCGTCGTGAAGAGGGGTCACGGTCAGGGTCCGGCCGACGATCTGAAGATTGATCCAACCCCCGCCCGGCAGCGGCAGAAATCCTTTGCCGCGAAAGACCCGACCGAATCTCCCTTCGGAGAGCGCGGAGGTGAGGTTATTCAGTTGCTGCTCGGAAAGGGGCATCCCGGGAACCACGCTGACGCACTCCATCGTCGGTCCGGTCCGGCCGAAAGAGCGGAGTTCCCGATCCCTGCCCGAAGGGAGGGGCTCTTCCATCCGGCAAAAAGCGGTCTGTACCTCCAGGGCGGCCGGGTTCAGCTCGAAAAGGCGTTTGGTCACCTGCTCAAGTTCCGCCGGAGAAACGATGTCGGCCTTGTTGACGACGACCAGATCGGCGTTGATCACCTGGTCGAGAAAGAAAGTGCCGAAGGCCTCCGGGTCGGAAAAATCGAGAAAGGTCGAGGCATCGAGGATGGTGACGACGGCATCGAGGCGGATGACCCCCGCCAGGGTTTCGTCCGCCAGCACCTTGAGAACTTCCGAGACCTCGGCAATGCCGCTCGGCTCGATGAGCAGCCGGTCCGGGCGAATTTCTTCCCTGATCGTCCTGATGCTCTCCTGAAGCCCGTCCTTCCGGCTGCAGCAGATGCAGCCGCCGGGCAGTTCTACAACATCGATCCCCTCGGCGCAGCGGATCAGCGATCCGTCGATGCCGAGGGTGCCGAACTCGTTGACCAGGACCGCGGTTCTGCCCCGGGCGCTCTTGAGCTGTTCGAGGATGAAGGTCGTCTTGCCCGCTCCGAGAAAACCGCAGACCAGGAGGGTATTCAGAGGTGGTGATGCGGTTTCGGTCATCGGAGGAATCATCCCTGCTGATCGAACCGTCCGTATCGGCGGGCGGCGTTGATCAGGGCATCGACGTTCTCCGGGGGAGTGTTGATCGGCACCTCGCAGCCCGAGCCGAGGATAAAGCCCCGGGGACTTCCCATGGCCTTCTCGCAGATCAGCTTCGCCTCGGCATCGATCTGCTCCGGGGTGTTTTTCAGCAGATTGGCCGGGACCAGGTTGCCGACGAGGGTCACCCGGTCTCCGGCGAAGGCCTTCGCTTCGGCCATGTCGACGCCGTCCAGGCTCCAGATATCCCAGTCTGCATCGCGCATCGGCCCCCAGTTCGGCTTGGTCTTGCCGCAGATGTGCAGAACCGCCGGAAGCCCACCGCCGCTGGCATGGATGTGGTCGGCCAGCCGTTTCAGATAGGGGGCGACGAATTCCTTGAACATCCGCGGACCCACCAGGCTCCCCGAACCGATGGGCTCGACCACGATGGGAAGAGAGTTCCTCTTCAGGATCTCGTCGATAAATTTCAGCCCTGCCTGACAGCAGAGCTCCAGCAGTTCATGCACCCATTCCTTGTTCTTGTAGAGGTCCTTGACGAAGACGTCGGCGCCGCGCAGGGCCGCGGCGGTGGTGAAGGGTCCGGCAAAAACGGTGCTGACGCAGACCTCCTTGCCGACCTCCGCCACTGCGTACTCGGTCGCCTGCAGGTAGATCGTAAGCCGACCGTCCCGGCTGAAATCGGGGATGTGCACCCGCTTGAGGTCATCGAGTTGCTGAAGCAGCGGCTCGGCGAGCTGCGGGGCGTCTTCCTCGATGAAGTTCATTTTCTGCCCCATCGCCTCGGCAAGGGTGGAGGTGGTGGACAAAAAGGTGATCAGGTCGTTTCCGTAACGGCGATAGGCGGCAACGTGGGCCTGGCCGAACAGCTCGGCGTTCTGAATGCACTGGGCCACCGGGACATCGATGGCCCGGGCCGCATGATTGAGGATCAGGGGGAAACAGGCAATCCGCTGTGGTTTGACTCCTTGCAGATAGCACAATACCCGCTCCAGGGAGGTCTGAGTGTCCTCGGGAACTTGCGTTTTAATCATCGAGCTTCTCCTCAAGCGGCCTTGGAACCGACGCAAAGCTGTTTGGCGACCCGCACGGCATTGGCGGCGTTGTCGGCATAACCGTCCGCCCCGATCCGATCGGCAAAGGCCTGTGAAATCGGCCCGCCTCCGACCAGCACCTTGAACCTATCCCGGATGCCCTCTTCCTTGAGCATTTCGACAACCGTGGACATCCCGTCCATGGTTGTCGTCATCAGGGTCGAAAGACAGATCATCTGCGCACCAACCTCCTTGGCCTTCTCGACAAAATCGGCAAGGGGGACGTTCCGACCGAGGTCATGAATCTCGAACCCGGCGACGTCCAGCATGATCTTGACCAGATTTTTGCCGATATCGTGTGTGTCCCCTTCGACGACACCTATCACGCATCCGATCTTTTCCTCGTCTTTCTGGAGCTTGATGTGCGGCTTGAGAATGTCCAGAGCGGCATACAGGGCGTCGGAACAGATGAGCAGCTCGGGAACGAAATATTCTTCCTCGTCATAGAGATTACCTGCTTTGTTCATACCTACGACCAGGCCGTTGGTGATGGCGTCAAAGGCATCCAATCCGGCATCTATCGCCTCCCGAGCCGCAGAGACGGCAAGGTCCTCGTCTAAATTGAGAACACCGTCCGCCAAGTCCTGCAGAATATCTTCCCTGTCTCTCGCCATTTACGAACTTCTCCTCAAGATAAATAAAAGCAAATTGTCAGGATAAAAAGACTGATCCATGATAGATAGGTGGAGCCGATGAGTCAAATTTGAAATTCCGATAAATTGCAAGGAACGGATTGATGATTCCAATCGGGTGTATTTACCCGGGAAGCTCAATCCTTTTGACCTGGGAAGCGGCCTGAGCTAAGCTCCTCCGTTTTGCCAGATACATCAAAATGTGGGGGGCAAGCACATGAAAAGGGGCGAATTTCTCTGGAGAAAATGATCGGAGAGGGAGGGGCGAACAGCACGCGCCCGTTAGGTGAGGCGTCGATTTTCTGCTCTTAATCCTTTTTTCCAGCATTCATCTGGTTGAGAAAGGCATCAAGAGCCTCGGCATGCTCCCTAGTTTCGTGGGCCAGGGCCTGGAAGGAGGCGGTCAGGTCGAGGAGGTCGGGCACATCCATGCGCTGGGCGGCCTTCATCAGCCTCTTGGTCAGGCGCAGAGCCTGGGGGGGCTTGGCGGCGATCTGCAGGGCGAAGCTACGGACCCGGTGGAGCAGTTCCCCGGGGGCGACCACGTCGAGGAAGATGCCGAGTTCGAGCGCCTCGTCAGCGCGCAATAACCGACCGGTGAAAGCGAGTTCGCAGGCCCGTTGGTATCCGACGGTGCGCTGCAGAAACCAGGCGCCTCCCGCCCCGGGGACGATGCCGAGGTTGAGGAAGGTTTCGCCAAGCATGGCGCTGGTCGAGCCGAAGCGCACATCGCACAAGCAGGCCAGGTTGAACCCGGCCCCGATCGCCGGACCGTTGACGGCGGCGATGATCGGCAGTTCGGCGCGATGAAGCGCGAGGGCCATGCTCTGGATGCCGCGGCGGTATTTGTCCTGCACCTCCACCGCCGACCCTTCGAAGATACCCGTACGTTCCTTCATCTCCTTGATGTTCCCGCCAGACGAAAAGGCTTTCCCCTCTCCGGTGAGGATCAAGACCGAAATGTCGGCACTGCTGTTCGCCCACTCGACGGCGGCCACGATGTCCTCCACCAGGGCCGTGCCGGTGAGAGCGTTGCGCACGTCATCCCGGCAGAAGGTGAGCAGGCCGACGCGGTCGTTGAGTTTCAGGGTGGAGTCGATCAGCTTGGGGAAAGATATATCCATACCTAAATTCATAATGGAAAAATCGTCGAAATCAAGCGAAGCGGCCGAATAGTGCGAGCCATCCGCAGCAGGCCAGGTAGCCCCCGGCGACCGGCAGCGCGTTCCAGCGCCAGACCCGGCCGATGGGGAAGCTGTAGCGCCCGGCGAGCAGCAGATGAATGCCCGAGATAGGGCTGATGAGAACCCCCAGTCCCCACCCCATGAGCAAACTCATGGCCAGGAGGTCGGGACGGATTGGCAAGGGATTGAGCATGGCTGCGACAGCCGTCGCCCCGGCCACGGGGTGGATGCCGGTGCTGGCAAGCAGGATGATAAAGGCTAATCCGAGAGCCACGGCAGTCACCTCGGAAGCGCCGGCGGGCAAGGGGATCAGCCCCTTGCGGATCATGGCCGAGCAGCCTGCGCCGGTCATGCCGGCGGCAAGAAAGAGAACCAGCTCGGGACCCATGCGCGTAAGGTCCTGTTGCACGTACCCGATGAGGCGCGACGGAATCCGATGAGGGCTGCGGGCGAGCAGACCATAAAGGGGGGCGGCTAAGGTGACAAAAGTCACCACGGGAACGACTGGGGAAAGGGTATGGGCGGTGAAGACGCTTGCGGCCAGAAACACCGGTCCGATGAGGGTGGCGGGAGTGAAAGGATACCCCGTAAATCCCTCCCCCAGACAGGAGGCCGACCGGGTCATGAACCAGGCGACGGCGGCCAGCATCAGCTGACTGAGGGGGAGTCCCCAGAGCACCAGGGTGTTGACATGAGCCCCCGGCACGAGGGTGAGTGCGACTCCCATGGCGACGAAAAACGGGGACCACAGGGCGGCCAAAGCGAAGCCCCGCGCCAGCGTCAGAGACTGCAGGGGGGAGAGGGGACGAATCGCCCCGGACGCCATCTGGTCACCGAACAGGACGATAGCCGATACGTTGGTCACCGATCCGAACCAGTGCACACCAAACAGGGTCTGCCAGACGCCGCGGCCGTTTTTAAGGGGCGGAACGGCCCCGGGAGAAACAGCGGCTAGCCGCAGGAACCCGACCGCCGCCAGCATGGCGATCATCCCCTGGTTCTGGGCCAGGGCCTCGAGCCATATCCCGTAATCGGCCCCCGCGGCCAGTAGCGCCAATGATCCGGCACACGCCAGAATGACGCTCTGGCGCAGAAGCCTCGGCGCCACCCGCCGCCAGAGCAGCAGAGCCGCCATCCATTGGAGGCAACCTGCGACCAGGGGGGGAAAGCCAAAAAAACCGGTTCCCAGGGCGGCCACGATGGAGGCGAAGAGCAGCCATCCGGCCAGGACCTCGGCTGTCTCTCGTAAGCGTCCCTTTGACACTTCTTTCCCGCTTATCACCGATTTTTATATGTGACTGAGAGCCGTTCTGACATTCCCGACCAGATTGAGCAGCCTCGGCCCGATATCCTCCTCCATGACCTGCTGCCGCAGCTGGAAGGAAGCGCCGCTGCAACTGAAGACCATGACTTCCGCCCCGTCTTCGGGAACCAGTGGCACGGCGATGGCGTGAACCTCTTTGCGCCAGTCTCCCAGGGAGAGGCAATACCCCTTTTCGTGGTATTCGGCAACTGCCCGATCGATCCCCTCCTTGACCTGGGGCCAGTTCTGCACGTCGCTCTCACGGATCTGCTCCATTAACGCCGCTCTCTCCTCCTCGGGAATGGCGGCCAGGTAGGCCCTGCCCATGGAAGAGGTCGCAATCGAAATCTGGGAGCCGACGTCCAGCTGTACCGAATAGGTCGAGGCGTTACGATAGGTATCTATGTAAACCATGCTCAACCGGTCCCGGACGCCGAAGTTGACGGCAGCCTGGGTATGTTCGGCCAGGGCCTGCATCAATGGGCGGGCGATGCGGCGAACATCCATCTGCCCCAGCAGGGAATAGCTGAGACTGAGAACGGCCGTCCCCAGACGATATTTATTGAGACTCGGCGAATAGTGCAAGTATCCCATTTCAGTGAGGGTATAGGTCAGTCTGGATACGGTCGACTTCGGCAGGCCGGTTCGTTCGGCAAGCTGATTGTTGCCGAGGAAACGATCGCCGGCATGGAAGCAGCTCAACATCTCAAGCCCTCGTGCCAGGGCAGTGACGAGACTTGCGTTCTTCTGCTGAAGATCCATGTTGTTTTCAGAATTCATGACTGTCCTGGCGAGGGTGAATGGTTATCCCGTGATAATGGCGGGGCGGAAGCATCTGGTGCAGCGGAATAATGGGTCACGCATGTCGCTACCGGGTATCAGCCAATGATGGCGAGGACATCTCCTTCATTGACCGCGTCGCCTTCCTTGACCCGCAGTTCGGTGATGGTGCCGCTGTCGTCGCTGAAGATGGGGGTTTCCATCTTCAGGGCCTCGAGGATGATCACTTCATCGTCCATCTCGACCTTGTCGCCGACGGCCACATGGATTTTCCAGACGTTTCCTGCGATCGGTGAAATCAGCTCTGCCATGGCGCATCTCCTGTTTGAAAGAATCGATTGAAAGAAATTATCATATGAATGAAGTTTTGCATTGCGAAAATTCTTTTCCACCGCCCGTTCGCTTTCGCTCACTCAAGGCGCAAAGCTCGCATAGAAAAAACCGCAATCGAATAGAGCTTTTCTTTGCGTCCTCTGCGCCTTTGCGGTGAATGACTTTGCTTCGAATTTCACCCCAGGTTCTTCAGCAGGATGGCCGCGGCCACCACGGTGCCGATGACGCCGGCGACGTTGGGGCCCATGGCGTGCATGAGTAGGTAGTTGCGCCGGTTGGCCTCGGAGCCGACCTTGTGCACGCAGCGCGCCGCCATCGGCACGGCGGAGACGCCGGCGGCGCCGATGAGCGGGTTGATCTTCTCCTTGAGGAACAGGTTCATGATCCGGGCCATGAGCAGCCCCGAGGCGGTGCTGACGACGAAGGCGAACAGCCCCAGGAAGAAGATGAACAGCACCTTGGGATCGAGGAAGGTCGAGGCGGTCATCGTGGCCCCCACGGAGAGCCCGAGGAAGATGGTGACGATGTTCATCAGCTCGTTGGAGGAGGCCTTGGTGAGGCGCTCGACCACGCCCGACTCCTTGAACAGGTTGCCCAGCATGAGCATGGAGATCAGCGGCGCCGCGGGCGGCACCACCAGCATGATGGTCATGGCGGTGATGATGGGGAAGCAGATCTTCTGCAGCCTGCTGACCGGACGCATCTTGCCCATGACGATCTTGCGCTCATCGCCGGTGGTGAGCAGCTTCATCATCGGCGGCTGAATGATCGGGACCAGGGCCATGTAGGCGTACGCCGAGACCGCCGTGGCGCCGAGCAGCTGCGGAGCGAGCTTGGACGTCAGATAGATGGTGGTGGGGCCGTCGGCTCCGCCGATGATGGCGATGGAGCCGGCCTCCTTCAGGTCGAAGCCGAAGAGGATGGCGGCGAAGAAAGTGACGTAGAGGCCGACCTGGGCACCGGCGCCGAGCAGCAGCGTCTTGGGGTTGGCGATCAGGGGGCCGAAGTCGATCATCGCCCCGAGCCCCAGGAAGATCAGCGGCGGGATGATGTCGAGTTCGATGCCGTAGCGGTAGAAGAACCAGATCAGCCCGTGTTCGGGCTCCATCAGGAAGGTGAGCGGCAGGTTGACCACCAGGATCCCGAAGGCGATCGGCAAAAGCAGCAGCGGTTCGTACTGCTTTTTGATGGCCAGATAGAGCAGAACGAAGGCGACCAGCCACATGACCAGGTTCCCTCCGGTCAGACTGAGCAGGCCGCTTGAAAAAATAAGGTCGTTGAGTATGTCGAACATGGGGGCTCCCTCAGGGCTTTTCTTTGGCTAGCGCGGCTTGCGACTTCGGTTCCGGCTGCTCATCCTTGTTCCAGTTTTTTTCGATCAGGTCGATGATCTTGGTGCTGAGCTGGGTCAGGAGCATCAGCAGGAACATGACCGTGAAGACGCCGATCACGCCGCTGCCGAAAACTTCAAAAACCTTGGACCAGTCGATGGCCATTTCCTCTACTCCTATGCGTTGACAAGTTCGTCATGAAAACCATGCAAACAGGGATGAAGGGGATAAAAGGGATAAAGCTTAAATCTCGAGCACTTGGTTCTTACTATCCCCTTCATCCCCTTTATCCCTGTAAAATTACCCTTGCGAGACCTCAGCGGTTGGGCACGTCCCCGAGGCTGAAGCCGGCGATGATGGTCTTCTGGATGTTGCTGGTCCCTTCGACGACCCGCAGGGAGTGGGCATCGCGCAGGAAGCGCTCGGCCGGATACTCGGTGCTGTAGCCGTAGCTGCCGAAGATCTTCATCGTTTCGCTGGCGGCGTGCACGGCGGCCTCGGAGGCGAAGAGCTTGGCCATCGAGGTCTGGTGCTGGTTGGGCAGCCCCTGATCCTTGAGCCAGGCGGCCCGGTAGACGAGAAGCTGGGCCGCCTCGTGCTCGGCGACCATCTCGGCGATCTGGGCCTGAACCATCTGGAAGGAGCCGATCTTCTTGCCGAACTGGGTCCGCTCGTTGGCGTAGCCGATGGCGGCCTCAATGGCGCCGCCGGCGATGCCGAGGGCCCCGGCCGAGCAGCTGATGCGGGTGTTGTTGAGCTGCCACATGCAGATCTGGAAACCCTGGCCGATCTCGCCCAAAACCGAATCCTTGGGGATCCGGGCATGGTTGAAGGCGATCTCCCCCGTGGGGGCGCAGTGCAGTCCGAGCTTGGTATGGATCGGGGCGGTGGCGATCCCCTCGTTGTCCTTGAGGTTGACGATGAAGCAGGTCATCCCCTTGTACTTCTGGCTCTTGTCCGTATAGGCGTAGACCAGCCCCCAGTCGCCGACATGGGCATTGGAGATCCACATCTTCTGGCCGTTGAGTTCCCAGTGGTCGCCGCAATCGGTCGCCGTGGTCCTCATGCCGGCCACGTCGGAGCCGGAGTTGGGCTCGGTGATGGCGAAGAAGCCGAAGGAGTCGGCGCTGATCCAGTCGGGAATGAAGCGGCGCTTCTGCTCCTCGGTGCCGAACTTGTTGACCGTGCAGGCGGGCCCGATGTTCTGCATGTTGAAGGGCAGACGCCAGGAGCCGCTGACCTTGGCGATCTGCTCGGCCAGAAGGACCGACTCGAGGAAACCGAAGCCGTTGCCGCCGTACTCCTCGGGCAGGGCGCAGCCGAAAAAGCCCAGATCGGCCATCTTCTTGACCCGCTCGGGGCGGTAATTATGATTGGCCTCATCCTCCTTGAGGGTGGGGAGGATTTCCTTCTGGGCGAAATCCTTGGCCATTTCCTGCATCATCTTCTGTTCGTCGGTCAGTCCGAATTGCATCTGCAGCCTCCAATGCGCTCTGTTTTTTATATAGTATTTTGCGCTTTCAAACACTGTTTTTTTTGCAGCGGAGTCAAGCTCGGCATCCCACTGCCCAGCCGCTCTCGGGAGTAAATAAGTACCACAATACCATTTTTCTGTCAAGGTAAAATTCACCGGAGGCTGTTTGTTCTCCCGAGCCTGAAGGACGATACCCCACCAAAAAATTCAGAAGATATCTGGGAAATCAATCGATGTTTTTGCTTAGAACAAGCCGTTGTGACGGTCCGAACCCGCACGCCAGCAGAAACCGTTGAAGGACGAAATCCTCCCACCGGACCAATGTACTCACGGTTTCGACTTGAAGTGTCGCGAGGTTGACCAACAGTTGGGACAGAAGGGCATGTCCGATGCCGGTCCCCCAGTAAGCGGGATGGACGCCTATCGCGTCGATCACCGCAGCTTTTTCGACCTTGCCGAATTCACCGAAATCGACCCGCGCCATGATGAACCCGGAGACCATTCCGTCATCCTCGGCTACCAGCGATACGCGGATTCCTGATTCAGTCAGCATTTCCTGGAACTTGGCGCCGTAATACGCCGAACGGTCAAAGCCGATGAGTTTTTCATCGATGCGGACAACGGCCGAAAGGTCGTTCTCCTTGAGGGAGCGGATCACCATGCGGTCCCTGCTCAGACTCTCATAATCGTTTCCCGTCCCTCGGTGGACCCGCCACATGCCGTCCATTTTCACTGATTTCACTTCAGCTATCTTCTCTCTCAGCGGTGAAGTGTCGCGCTCGATAATCTGAATGGGCGCCAGCTTCAAGCCGGCGGAAGAAAAGAAACCGGTCACCCTCTGATTACTCCAGACGGCCTGAGTTCTCAGGGTATGAATGTTCTTCCTTTTCATCCGCTGTTCAATTCCGGACAGGATGGCCTTGCCGATCCCCCTTCCCTGTGCGTCAGGATCCACCCCGACGGTATCAAGAACCGCGACCGCGGAGGGATTGCCGAAGTCTCCTTCATAGAGCCGGGCGATGCCGTATCCCATCAGTTTTTCGCCTTCCACCGCCGCACACGCAATGAAGTACTCCGGCGTTCCCGTGGCCATGGCGAGGCGTTTTTCCAGAAAGACTTTTCTCGGACGGCCGGTTATCCGGCTTTCAATTTCGGCAACCCGGTCAAAATCATCGGGACGGAGTGATCGAATCGTAATCTCTGGCATTGCTTTTTCTCCGTTCTGGTCGGGCGAGAGGGTTAAGACGCTTTCGGCAGCAGGCCGCGCTCCTTCAACTTCTCATACCGGAAGCCTCCCCACAGGGCCGCGCCGATGGCGCCGGCGAACAGAGAATCCGGGTGGGAGGCAATGGTAGCCGCCATTTTGTGCTTGGCCAGACTGTCCTGCATGGCTTTGACCAGGCCGGTGTCGAGCGCCAGTCCTCCGGTCATCATCACCACCCCTTGGGCGCCGATGGCCTTGAGCAGCTTGGCAAGGCGGTCGGCCATCGATTCGTGGATGCCGCGCAGGATGTCGCTGGGCGGTATCGAACGCGAGACCATGTTGATGACGTCGGTTTCGGCCAGGACGGCGCAAATGCTGCTGACCGGCTCGGGGTTGGTCGATTGCTGCGAGAGCTCACCGATCTCATCCTGAGAGATCCCCAGATAGCGGGCGATGTTCTCGAGGAATTGTCCGGAGCCCGAGGCGCACTGGCTGGTCATGCGGTAGTTGAGCACCTTGCCTCTCTCGTCCATGTTGATGGCTCGGCCGTTCAGAGCGCCGATGTCGAGCACGGCCCGGGCCTCGGGGTTGAGGTAGAGTGCGCCGCGGGCGTGGGTGGTCATGGAGTAGAAGTGCCCGGTAGCGCTCTTGACGTTCTCGCCCTCGCCGGTGGTGGCGATGTAGTGGATGTCGCCGCGCTTGAGTCCGGCCTGCCTTGTGACCTCGTCAATGGATTCTTCGACGAGCTGATAGGCGTCGCGCTGACGGATGCGGGCATCGTAGCGGGCCAGCCATTCGCTGTTCCCCTCTTCTTCTC
This sequence comes from Desulfuromonas sp. TF, assembly GCF_000472285.1. Lineage (NCBI taxonomy): Bacteria > Pseudomonadati > Thermodesulfobacteriota > Desulfuromonadia > Desulfuromonadales > Desulfuromonadaceae > Desulfuromonas > Desulfuromonas sp. TF. The sequence continues at coordinate 38,723 of NZ_KI421421.1, read as the reverse complement.
GAAAGAGTGCGGTCTTGATGACGCCGCTGCCGACGTCGATGCCGATGGATAGGGTCATGAACTTTCTCCTTTTAGCCTGCAAGGTGCTAGTCAAAGCCTGGGATTGAACATCTTTCCACATCGCCTTCGGTGGCTGTGCTCAGGCGTTAAACCGCCCGGTACGCGAAAGCTGCTCCACCGAGGGCGCCGGTGTAGATCGATTCGTCGCTGATGTTGATGGTGAGCTCGCCGTAGTTCTCCCGGATCAGCTTACGAAGCTCATTGACAGCGGATTCGTTTTTTGCTACCCCGCCGGTGAAAGTGAACTGATCGGTAACCCCGCCGCTGCGGGAGAGGATCGACATGGCGCGCAGCATGATTGCGCGGTGCAGCCCGGCCAGAATATCGGCGCGGTTCTCGCCCAGCGCGAGCCGGTCGCGCAGCTCGGCGCCGGCGAACACGGTGCATGTGGAGTTGATGCGAGTAGTCTTGGTGGCCTTCATGGCTATGGGGCCGAGCTCGTGCAGGCCGATTTTCATCTCGTCGGCGATGTAGCCGAGATAGCGGCCGCAACCGGCGGCGCAGCGGTCATTCATCTGAAAGTTGACGACGATGCCGTTTTCGTCGACCTGAATGCCCTTGGTATCCTGGCCGCCGATGTCGAGCACGGTACGGGTGCCCGGGAACATCATATGGGCCCCTAACCCGTGGCAGAGGATCTCGGAGCGGATGTGTTCCTTGGGAAACGGCAGTCGCACCCGGCCGTAGCCGGTGCCGACGACGTAGGTTTCCTCGAGTTCGAGATCGATCACTTTTTTGAGTGCCGCCTGGGCGTCGGCTTCGCTGACCTCGACACCCTCAAGCTCCTTGAGCGCGCGAGAGAGCCCGTTCATAAGTTGGCGGGAGACGACCTCGTCGGAGTGCACCAGGCTCTCGACGTCGATGATCGACTTGTCGTAGATGTTGAGCAGGGACTCGAAGCTGATCCCGGACTCACGCCCGATGCGCTCGGCGATGTCCATGAAGCGCGAGCCGGCGATGTCGCGAAAGAAGTCCGACTTGCGGTCGGCCTCGGGGGCGTAGATCGCGGGCGCTTCGGTTTCGATCTGCCGGAATACCGCGCCAAGGGCTTCTCTGAGGGCGCTTTTCATGTCCTTGAAGCGCGGATGGTCAAGGTAGTTCTCGCAGGTCTGCTCGAGCTGGTTGAGTTCGGAGAGAAACTGCTCAAGGCGAAAGTTGCGCTCGAGGTCTTCGAGCAGGATCTCGGCGCCGCCGCCGGAGCCGAGCGCATTCTTGAAAAGCGTGAAGCGGGCGCCGATCTTGGCTTCCTGCTTACACACCGCCGCGGCCACGTCATAATTGGAGCGGGAGTTGGTGATACCCCGGCCGAGGACGGCTTGATTCTCATCCATGAGAACCGCCTTGGTGGTGGTTGATCCCAGGTCTATTCCGATAAATGTACGCATGAGGCTCTCTCCCTTAAGCGAGGGTGGTGGCTGAACCACCGGCCCGGCGCTTCTGATCGATCATCTGGAAATAGCTCTCCAGACGGTTCTTGACGTTGGCCGCGGAGAAGTAACGCGGATCCACCAGGTCGGTCTCGACAAAGGCGCCCGGCTTGCCGGTGAGCTTCTCGACTTCGCGCATCAGTACCAGCTGTCCGGCGGAAAAGCTGTTGCAGCTCTTGATGGAATTGATGAGCAGGCCGTCGGCCTCGTACTCCTTGATATTGCGCGCCAGCATATCGACTCGCGTCGGCAGGTTCCGGTTGGTGTAGACGCCCAGGCAGTAGTCAGCCAGGCTCTCCAGCGGATGGTCGGGGTCGTGACGGAAGTTGTCGTAATCGTAGACTCCGCCGACCTTCGTGTAGGAGCTGGCGACGACCACCGCCCCCGCCTCGTGGAACATCTTCCAGAATTCGCGGAACGAGGTCCAGTTGGGGGGACCTTCGACCACCAGGCGATATTTCTCCTCGCCCATCTCCCCTTCCGGGGTTTGCACGCCAAGACCCTTGTCGATGCGCTCCTGGATCTCTTCGCGCAGCATCTGATAGTACGTGATAGCCTCGTCTGTACCGCGAAAAGCCGTGAAGATCGGTCCCATATAGTATACACCGCCGAAGTAGCAGTCGATGGGAGAGGGCTTACGCTTGGACTGCTCAAGCATCCAGACCAGGTCGTCCTCGGCCTTGGCCGATTTGCGCAGATACTCCCTCAGGCGGTCGATGTCGAACTTGATCCCCGAGATCTTCTCCAGGGTCGGAATGACTTCTTCCTTGAGCTGCTTGACGATGTAGTCGCGATGGTTCTTCGTCGGCTGCCCATCGGCGGAATAGGGAACCTGCAGCATCACCGTAGGACACTTGTACTGCTCGCGCAGGAGTTCAAACCACTTCAGGAAGGTGAAGCACCCGGTGTAGGACAGAAGCAGCACGTCAGGATCGGGGAAGGGCTTGCCGTTGGGGGCGATGTTCCCCTTGGCCATCATGCCGATGTCCGCCTTGACGTAGGTGCACACATCCTCCGAGTGACCGCTGCGCTCGGCCTCCATGATCATCTCGCCCGACTTCTTGCGCATGGCGTTCTGGATGGCGTTGATCTCCGGCAGGTTGTTGGCGATATCGAAGCACATGAGAAGTTCGTTGAGGTTGCCCGGAACGAATGTCGACGAAACCTTGACCTCTCCGCTGGTGATCTTGTCGTAGTTGCGGGCGATCATCTCTTTCTGTAAGAGCATCGAACGAGATTTTATGACGTCTTGTTGGCTCATGCTACACTCCATAGTTTGATGGAATCGGCAAAGGTGCCGGATTGTTCGCGAATCGGCTGCATCTGTCCCGAGTTCTCGGCATACTGCATGGTGATATAGGGGATCTTGTGTGCCTCGAGACGGCTGACAAGCATCGGCTGGTCCAGCAGCGCCGGATCGCAGAAACTCGGGGCGGCGAAGATGACGCCGTCGGCGCGGCGCTTGCGGATGGTCTCCAGCAGATAGCTCCCCTTGCCTTCGACGGTGTCCTCGAACTTTGCCGCCGTCTCGGCGCTGTGGTGCAAAAACGCCTTCGAGAGATTCTCGATGGGATCACCGTCGGTGGGCACATCCTCCAGCAGCCAGCGGGTGACCAGCATGAAGTCGTCATCGACGATGTAGCAGCCCGAAAGCTCCAGTGACTTGATCAGGTTGAGCGGCGGCTGCTCGCAGAAGGCTCCGGTCAAGGCGATGCGGCAGTTGTCGCGCATCGGCCGGTCCTCTCTGTCGGCGGCGGCCAGATAGTCCTTCATCAACTGGGTATGTTCCTCGGGCGGCAGCACCATCCCCGCGCGCATCAGCAGGTAGACCTCCACCGACGGAGCCTTCCAGGGGGTTGCGGACCGGTAGTCATAGACCTTGTTCACCCACTGGCGGTTCTCGTTGTACACCTCCACGGAGTGGCGCAGAGCCTCTTCGGTGATTTCGCGGCCGCCCAGTTTCTCGAGACCTTCCTTGAGCTCCCGAAGTTCGTTGGCGTAGAAGACCCCGCCGACCTCATCCTTGAAGTTCTGGGGCACATCGAAGTAGCGCACGTACTTGTCCTTGAACAGCAGCTGCCAGATACCGGAGAGGTTGCGCATGACGTCGCAGATGGAGGGGAACATCATCCCGTCTACGAAGTCGAGCTTGCCGGTAATCGCCAGCTCGACGGTAGAGCGCGGAATGCGGCAGATGTAGCTCTGGTAAAAGGCGTCACCGTGGATCACCTCCAGGTCGGCTCCGCCGCCCAGGATACCCAGGGGCAGCATGCCGGCGGCGTGAATAATCTCGCGCGGGACATACACCGGCATGTAACCGATCACCTTGCGCCCGGGCTCGGCGTCCTTCCATTCACGCGCCTTTGTGAAATCGAGGTCCTCGAAGATTCCCTGACAGAAATCGACGATCTCTTTGACGGAATCAGCACTCATAATCAGTAGCTCTCCCCTATAGTTATGGTCGACGTGAGTGTCGACAGTCCGTACCTATTATTATAATTATAACCGCGAGGCGGCCACCGGCCTCCTCTTTTCTTCGATTTTTATGGTATAATCGTACCTTAATACTATAATTTGGTCAAGCAAAAAAGTGACCCCTTTGGTATTATTTTTAAAATATTCAATGATTGAGGCTATTTAGGTCGTCAGACGGGCAGTCTCTCAGCCCCGCGCCTCCTGCCTGGCGCGGCGCCGAGTGTTGTTGAGAGCGGTTTCCAGCGTGATCGTGTCCAGCACCGCCTTGGTAAGGTCGTCGATCTCATTGGCGATGCTCTGCAGCTCTTCCACCACGGGTGCGCCGTCCTGACTCCCCGTCGTCGGCATATCGAGCTCCGACTCCAGGGATTCGAACAGCTCGATGACATCGAGCAGCGTCGTTCGATTGACGATGCCTGCAAACCGATAACCGCCGCCGACTCCTCGCACTGCCTGCACCAGCCCGGCGTGGACCAGATTACGCATCACCTTTGCGAGATGGTGGGGGGAGATCCCGTATCTTTCAGCGATGTCGGTGGTGGAGAGTTGCCGGTCGGGATCACTGCTCAGCTCAAGAACGGCATAGAGGGCAAAGAGACTCGCCTTTTGCAGCTTCATAGCAAGATTCCTCGGAAGATTGGCAGGTTAAGTACGATGCACTCAGATGGTCAGATGGCTACGCCATCATTCGATCTGTTTCTCCAGTTCGATATACCGGCCGGTGCGCAGACCCTGCGTACGAAAGAACGATAACGTCAGTTTATCATCACGATCCATCATCGTCCTCACCGTGGTGACGCCGGCCTGTTTCAGACGCGCGCACATCTCCTCGAACATTCGCTGGCCTATACCCAACTCGCGCCTCTTCGGTGAAACCTCCACCGCGAACACCCAGCCGCAAGGCGCCGAGCCGAACTCCCAGGCGCGGACCTCCCCGACGATGAAGCCGGCGATCGTGCCCCCGGCTTCGGCGACCAGAAAATATCGATCTTTTCTCCCACCATTGACGTAGCGGTCGAAGACCCCGCTCCAATAAGCCGTCTTTCTCTCCCTGGTAACCACCTCATCCAGAGCGATCACCTCGTCGAGGTCGGCGGGTATCGCATCGCGGATAGAAACCTGGTCTGTCTTTTGGATATTCATCAGCCCTCATCAACCTTCATTGGTAACTCGGTACCAGAATACCTTAATTGTGGCGTAATTACAAGCCCTCGGAAGTCGTTTTTCTCCTGGAGGCCGCGGAGGCAAGCCCTGACCCCGACATCAGAGTGCAACAGACGGTAGTCTATCGGCGGTCGATGCTCAGATGTACTGGCCGGCATCGACCCGAATCACTTCCCCGGTGATCATACGCGCCCCATCGGAAAGCAGGAACAATACAGCATTGGCGATGTCTTCGGGGAGCGCCAGTTCAGGCAATACGCTCTCGGCTCTGGCCTTGGCAAGAAACTCTTCCGGGAGCGCCTTGGCCATTTCGGTCATCACCATGCCGGGGGCCACGGCATTGACGGTCACCCCCCTGGGTCCGAGTTCCCTCGCCAGGGTCTTGGTCAGCCCGATCAGCCCCGCCTTGGCTGCGCTGTAATTGGCCTGGCCGAACTTGCCGCGGATGCCGTTGATCGAGGTAATATTGACGATCCTTCCGTACCCGGCCTCCCGCATCGTCGGCGCCAGGGCGCGCACGACGTTGAATGCTCCGGTCAGGTTCACCGAGAGCACCGACTGCCATTCGTCGTCACTCATCTTGACGATGCTGCGATCGCGCGTAATGCCGGCGTTATTGACCAGCAGCGTAACGTCCTCCGGCAGACTGGCGACGGCCGCGTCAACACTCGAGGAGTCGGCAATGTCGACCTTGTGGAACTGGTGCAAAGCATGATCGGCCTGTTCTCCCGGAGCCACATCAAAGACATGTACCTTAGCGCCGTTTTCGATCAAGGCCTGGGCAATTGCCGCTCCGATGCCGCGCGCGCCGCCGGTAACCACGGCAGACCGCCCTTCGAAATTCAAAAAATTTTTCACGTCTCCTCCACTTTTGTCTGCATTTATGTTTTACCGATGGAGCGGACTTCTCTTGCAACATCCGATTGCAGAAAAATCATCGACACCCTTTACATGCTCCGCCCAATTAAGTATTGTAGTACCACATTTCATGTTTTCGGTCAAGATTTCCTTGAAATGAGGGATGTCTCGGACCGCATCGCGAGAAAGGGTCCCACTTGTTTCCATGGAAAAACCTTCAGATTTGAGAGCATCACCAGGGATCGGGCTCTCGGCGCGGCTTCCATTTCACTACGGTTGGGTGATCGTCTTTACCGGCGTACTGACTCTGTTTGCGTGCCTTGGCCTGGCCCGCTTCGCCTTCGGCATGCTGTTGCCAGGGATGCGCTCGGGGCTCTCCCTCGGCTACGACCAGATGGGCTACATCAGCACGGGTAATTTTGCCGGGTATCTGATCTCCGTCGCTTTGACCCCTCTGCTCCTCCGGCGGCTTCGCCCCAGCGTCCTGATCGTTTCCGCCCTGCTGCTGATCGCCGTTTGCATGCTCGGCATCTGCTACAGTCAGGGGTTTGCCACGGTCTGGATTCTGTATGCCTGCATCGGCCTGGGGAGTGGATTCGCCAACATCCCCATTATGGTCCTGGTATCCCACTGGTTTCGGCCGGAACGACGGGGGCGGGCTGCCGGCTTGATGGTCATGGGGAGCGCACTGGGCATCATTGTTTCGGGTTATCTCATCCCCCGGCTCGGCCCGGCGATGAGCCTCGAGGCGTGGCGTGTCGGTTGGCTGATCATCGGGCTGATCGCGTTGGGATGCGCAATTGCAGTGGCGCTCCTGATCAGCAACGACCCCGAAGACCTGGGCCTTGAGCCCCTGGGGCGCAAGTCGTCTCTGCCGCCGGCGGCGATGATGCCGCGTACCCCGCCGGGGAGCGCACGGACTCTGCTGGGACTCGGCGTGCTTTATCTGATATTCGGAGCCACCTACATGATTTACGGCACATTCATCGTGACCACGATGGTGGCCGAATTCGGCTTTTCCGAGACCAAGGCGGGCATGTACTGGTCATGGGTGGGATTTTTCGCCCTCTTCTCAGGGGTAATATTCGGTGCGCTCTCCGACCGCATCGGCCGCAAAAGAGGGTTGATGGTGGTGTTCGGGATTCAGACAGCCGCCTACCTGCTGGCCGGATCCGGACTGGGCGCCCTCGCCCTGATCTTTTCGGTGGCTCTTTACGGCCTGGCGGTCTTTTCGATTCCGACCATCATGGCGGCGGCCGTCGGCGACTACCTGGGGCTGTCCCGGGCCGCGGCGGCATTTTCCCTCATCACCTTTTTCTTCGCCATCGGCCAGACGATCGGACCCGCCACAGCCGGTGTCATCGCCGATGCGAGCGGAACATTTACCACAAGTTTTCTCGCCTCGGCGGCGCTGACCGGCCTCGCCATACTCCTCGCGGCCTTCCTGCCGAAGCCGGAAACCGGAAGCTGTAAGCTGTAAGCTGTAAGCTGTAAGCTGTAAGCTGTAAGCCATCAGAAAACACAAACACATGGAAAGGTATTCAGAAATGCGATTTACAGGAACGGACTCTTACATAGCAACCGAGGATTTGAACCTTGCGGTAAACGCCGCGGTCACCCTGGGCCGGCCCCTGCTCATCAAGGGGGAACCGGGAACGGGCAAGACCATGCTGGCCGAGGAAGTGGCCCGGGGGCTCGGCATGCCCCTGTTTCAATGGCATGTCAAATCGACCACCAAGGCCTGCCAGGGCCTCTATGAATACGATGCCGTATCGCGCCTGCGGGACTCTCAACTCGGTGACGAGCGCGTCCAGGACGTTTCCAACTACATCATCAAGGGAAAGATGTGGGAGGCCTTCGAGTCGGAGAAGAAGGCTGTCCTGCTGATCGACGAGATCGACAAGGCGGACATCGAGTTCCCCAACGACCTGCTTCAGGAACTCGACCGCATGGAGTTCTACGTCTACGAAACCCGGCAGCTGGTAACCGCCAGGCACCGGCCGGTGATCATCATCACCAGCAACAATGAGAAGGAACTCCCGGACGCCTTTTTGCGCCGCTGCTTCTTCCATTACATCCGCTTTCCGGATGCCGCCACGATGGAGCAGATCGTCGAGGTCCATTATCCCGGAATCAAAAAATCCCTTCTCAAGGGAGCCCTCGAAACCTTTTTCGACTTGCGTGATGTGGCCGGATTGAAGAAGAAGCCCTCTACCTCCGAACTGCTCGACTGGCTCAAGCTTCTGGTCGCCGAAGACATCCCCGCCGAGGCTCTTCACGGCGACCGTCGATCGATCCCCCCCCTGCACGGGGCTTTGCTGAAAAACGAGCAGGACCTGCATCTTTTCGACCGGTTGGTCGGCATGGCCGGCCGCGGCCGCAGGGGCTGAGCATGCTGGTCGATTTCTTCATGCAGCTGCGACAGGCCAAGGTCCCCGTAACCATCCGGGAGTACCTGAGCCTGATGGAAGCGATGGACAAACAGGTCGCCTGGGGACGCGTCGAGGACTTCTATTACCTGGCACGCCTCTGCCTGGTCAAGGATGAGAGCCATTTCGACAAGTTCGACCGGGTCTTCGCCCACTACTTCAAGGGGGTGACCGAGATCGACGAAGAACTCAAGGCGCACATCCCCGAGGAGTGGCTGCGCCGGCTTTCGGAACTGGTCCTGACCGAAGAGGAGAAAAACCAGATCGAGGCCCTTGGCGGGTTCGAAAAACTGATGGAGACCCTGAAGAAGCGCCTTGCCGAACAGAAAGAACGCCACCAGGGGGGGAGCAAGTGGATCGGCACCGGCGGCCGCTCGCCTTTCGGCGCCTACGGCTACAATCCTGAAGGGGTACGCATCGGTCAGGACCGCTCCCGGCACCGCCGCGCAGTCAAGGTCTGGGACCGCCGCGAGTTCAAAAACCTCGATGGTTCTGTGGAACTGGGCACCCGCAACATCAAGGTCGCCCTGCGCCGGTTGAGGCACTTCGCCCGCGAAGGGGCGCCCGATGTTCTGGATCTGCCCGGCACCATCCGCTCGACCGCCCGGAATGCCGGCTATCTAGACCTCAAAATGGTTCCCCAGCTCCACAACAAAATCAAGGTGCTGCTTTTCCTCGACGTCGGCGGCTCCATGGACGATCACATCAAAATCTGCGAGGAACTCTTTTCCGCCGCCCGCAGTGAATTCAAATACCTTGAACATTTTTATTTCCACAACTTCGTCTACGAAAGCCTCTGGCGGGACAACCAGCGTTTTCGCGCCGTGCGCAACGACCTCTGGGACGTGATCCACACCTATGGGCCCGACTACAAGCTGATCTTCGTCGGCGATGCGTCCATGAGCCCCTATGAAATCACCGAGATGGGCGGGAGCGTCGAGCACTACAACAAGGAGGCGGGATATGTCTGGGGACAGCGCCTTCTCGAAGCGTATAAACACGCTGTCTGGTTCAACCCCGTTCCGCAGGAGTTGTGGCCTTATACTCAATCGATCGGGATGGTGCGGCAGATCATGGGCGGACGTATGTTCCCCTTGACCCTTGAAGGTCTGGATGAGGGGATCCGGCTGCTCAGCAAGTGATTCAAGCCCCCTTGACCTGCATCAAGGCGGGGAGCTCCCCTTCCCTGCTACTCTTTCATCAGGTTGCATCGGAGACCGTGGGCGGTCTCTCAAAAGATGTCCCCCCGCAAAGATGAAAGGAGCAGACTCATAACTCTCCATCCCGAAATAAATATTGGCCGGCTCGCCGCGGAATATCCCCTCGCCACCAAGGTCTTTGCCCGGCACGGCATCGACTTCTGTTGCGGAGGCGGCAGACCGCTCCGTGAAGTCTGCCGGGAACAGGACCTGAACGCGGACGAAATCCTGGAAGAGATCGGCCGGGAAACGGCTCAAAAAACCGCCTCGGCAGAGCGCTGGGACCATGCTCCTCTGGGGGATCTGATCATCCACATCCTGGCCGCCTATCACCGGCCGCTCGATGAGGAGCTGCCGCGCCTGGAAGCCCTGTCCCGGAGGGTCCTCGAAGTCCACCGGGACAAGCAGCCGGAGATGCTCAGCGAGCTGGTCTCCGTCTATGCCGGCCTGAAGGCCGACCTGGAAGACCACATGGGCAAGGAAGAGGAGATCCTTTTCCCGATGATCCGGCAGGGGCAGGGAATGATGGCCGACGGCCCTATCGCGATGATGGAGGAGGAGCATGAATTGGCGGGGGCGGCGCTGAAGCGGCTGAGGGAACTGACCAATGGCTACCAGGTCCCAGAGGAGGCCTGCAACTCCTGGCGGGCGCTCTGGCAGGGCCTTGCCTGGCTGGAAGAGTCGCTTCACCAGCACATTCACCTGGAAAACAACATTCTCTTCCCCCGCGCCCTGGAGGAGTGATATCCGCCTGATCCGCAGACTCCCCCCGGCCACAGGAATGCGTGCCGGGGGGGGCGACGCGATCCGGCCAACATGAGACCTTTGATCCGCGAGGGTGTTAAATCAAAAGCTACGCCAGGGGTGACCACCCCGATGGGGGCGCCCACCTCTCTGCTATTCCCTTGCCAGAGTTACGGGGACAGTGCCAGAGTTACGGGGACAGTATACAGAACCATTGCCTGCTTGGTTACGGGGACAGTATACGGAACTATTCAGCCTGCTTTCTTTTCGGGCCGGGTTTCTGCGGGCGAAGGGTGCGGCTCAATTCCGTTTCCAAACGCTCCACGAAAGATTCCTTGCCCAGCGGTCGGCCACTGCGTTCATGCTGCCGCAGTCGGTCAGCATCAACGTCCTTCGGGACGTCCAAAAACGGCCGCCAGTCGCCCGCAATCTCCAGAAGTGGAGTAACCTTCACCAACGTATCGTCTTTACCCTCAATGTGGGCGCGGGCGCTACTCCAGCGGTACTCCTCCGGACTTTTTGCCAACCCAGCTTGGACAGGATTGAGTTCGACGTAGCGAGCCGCCGCGAGCAGATGGGTTTCGTCCATCGGAAAAGAAGCGAATCGTTCTTGCCACAGGTGCCCCCGCCAACCCTCCCGGAAGTTGATTCGGCGAGTATAGCGCCGATGGGCCTCACCGATAGCGCGGGCGAGCCCTTCTTCACTCTGCGGGACGGCGATCAGGTGAACGTGGTTAGGCATCAGACACCACGCCCAGATATCGACCCGGCATTTCCTGCACCATTCCGCCATCAGATCGAGATAGGCCTGGTAGTCCTCGTCACAGAAAAAAGTTTCCTGCCGGCGGTTGCCGCGCTGGGTAACGTGATGGGGGAAACCTGGAGCAATGACGCGAGCGATTCTGGCCATGACGGAGAAGTTAGGCAAATCGGGCGTGAATGTCAATAATTTAATATACTGTCCCCGGAACTCGGACAGGCTGACACAATCAAGTAGACATTTTTCGTGAACCTGCACTGTGGCAACCATCCGGCTCAGCGCCTGGTTAAATGTGCTTATTCAAATAGAAAAATTGAAGATATTCCAAGAGCGATAAGGCTTAAAAAACCTACCGTGAAAACAATGCCGCAGACCTTCGCTCTTTTAAGTGATTTTGCATATTTTGAGTTTGGGTTGGCGCCAACAATATCCCTGGCATATTCAACCTCCATTCCCATCAGGAGGGCGGGCCACTTGTCCCACCCCTTAATTTGTTTGTCTTTGAAAAACATGATTTTCATTGATACATAATTCGCCAATCCAACGATCAAGGACAGCACCGTTGGGATGACGACAATTAGAACGAAGGCTTGGTATAGACTTTCATTCATTTTCATTCATTTTTTTCACATTTAACGGATTTATTTAAGCGGCAGCGCAGAGACCTTTGAGTATCAGAGAATTGCTCGGGAAGCACCGCTGTTGACCTGTCCGCTTGAAATATGGGTTGGGCGATGTATTGGGCTTCATAAATTGTAAATAGCCTTTAGCTCTCGTTGTAGAACATGAAACCCAGCTTCTATATTGTCTTTTGGAAATGGGATATATGCTACCCCAGATAAATTGGAAGGTATATTCACTCCTTCTTCATGGAGTAATATAACTTTCTTCCTGCCGTAAGAGCCTTGAAAAAAGCCAATTTCATGCATGACGTTTTCTCTGACTCGAGCCTCTTCTTCTTTGGTAAAGTCATCTCCCGTCATTACAATAACGGCACTATCGCAACGGATTGAGTTATCGATAAGTTTTTCAATAATAGTACGTCCAGCGTTTGGTTCTTGCGCCAGCTCAATGGTTTGTAGTTTCACGTCTTTTTCAATAAAAGGCTGAACCTTTCGCCATTCATCTGACTGGCCATGTGAAATAAAAACTCTTCGCTGTGATTCTATCTTTGGTTGTTCCAATTCACTATTAGCGCGTAACTCAAATATTTGCTCAATATCTCGAACTAATTTTTCAGTCTGACGGCGAGAATAATGCCATACAACTTTTTGTTCTGGACCGCTAGGGGCCATTTCAGTCTCAGGCTCTGTGTTTATGGTTTGAAAATCCCCATATAAACCTGGCAATAGTTTTTTTAATTTATCAACTAGCGCTGCTGCTTGTGTGAAGTAGTGTTCTACCAGGTCTGGTTGAAAATTTGCTCGAGTTAGAACTTCACCTCTTCCCCTGGCGCGACTAACATTTTCATTCATGACAGATTCTACAGCTTTTTGGATGCCTGAAAGTTTTGCCATTGTTGTGGAGAGCTCAGTCATATGATTTCCTTGTTATGCCCAACGGATAGCATCACCGGCAGAGCACCGACCAACAATCAAGTAGGCAGCTTTCGGGGACCACTGCCATCTCCCTGTCCGGTGGATGCGCTGGTTAAGCCTTCATTTGATTCTTTATTCTCATAGATTACTTTTCGTTTGTGCATTATCACAGATCTTTCCGTGAATCTACCTCTGCCATAACCAAACACCATGGAAACTATCGCTAGGAGAACTCCAAGAGTCGAAAAAAGAACAAACCAGTTTACATGCCAATTCGTAAAATTAATGAGATCCTGCTGGACCATAAATTTTAAACCGAGAAGAAACCATATAATAGCGAATACAAAACTAACAATCTCATTTATTTTCGAAACTGAGTATGTAATTTCAGGGTTTACTATTTTATACAGAGGGCCGGTAAATTTATCTTCAAGCAAGTCAACGTGAGCTTCCCAATTTCTTTGCCATGCCTTGCTGCCTTTATTTGTAAGTATCCAGGCGACTGACAAGCAAAAACCAATACAAATCAGGAAATAAACTTCTACATGCCCAAATTTATCAGATTTGCTGTAGTGCTCTGAACTAATAAGAGCAAAATACCCGACAAAGGTACTTGCTATGAATGCCCAAAAATACGTCGCCCTCTTCCAATACATTTCGATTTCAAAATTTCGGATTGCCCATGCCTTCTCAAATGCCTCTTTTGCCACAGTTTCATCTATTTCAAGGAAAATTCTTCTATAATCTTCTTCCTTAAGTGGTTCCAAGGCGGACTGTTCTAGGTTGATGAAATATTTCATAAACTTCTTGAACTTCTTAATCATCTTCTTTCCCAATCTTTGAGGCTTAACCATTTAATTATGCGACTTGCGCAGTCAATTTTTTAATCCGCGATGTTTTCCTGAATTTTGCATCCAAAATGCTCAACAAATGGGCAAATTGCCCTATGCAACACAGGTTTTTGCAACTATAATCCGCGTACGGTATACTTATGCGGCGTGTCAACATAAGAACGGGGGGTAATTATGCTGAACGAATTCCAAGTGGAGTTGTCTACCGACAAGTCATTGAGTCCGAAGCATCTTCCGCATTATATCCGCTGGGTTAAAGATTGCTATAGTTTTCTTCGACTCCCTCCGACCGAACGCCTGTCTTACGAACAAACACGCCTGTTTCTGTCCAATCTCGAAAAGTCCCGCGAACCGTGGCAGGTAAAGCAGGCCGAGCAGGCTCTGAGACGTTTCGATTTCTTTCTCACTCGCGTCCTTCCCACCTCAACCCCCGCCAATGCCGATCACGATGCCTGGACGTCGGTCCTCGACAAAACCCGAGATGTCCTCCGCGTCAAGCAGATGGCCCTGAACACTGAGAAGACTTACCTCGGCTGGCTCCGCCAGTTTCAATCCTTCCTCGGTGCGAAGCCGCCGCAGGAGTTGTCCTTCGACGATATGCGTCGCTACTTGTCGCATCTGGCCGTCGATCGTGATGTCGCGGCGGCCACTCAAAACCAGGCGCTGAACGCCATCTCATGTACCGGCATGTGCTTGACATTGACACCGGGGAGGCGATCGATGCCGTTCGGGCCAAAAAACGGCAACGTCTGCCGGTCGTCCTGTCAAAGGGGGAGGTGCTAAGGGTCTTTGACGCTATGCGCAGTACCATGCGACTGATGGCGATGCTGACCTATGGATGCGGTCTTCGACTGAGCGAATGCCTGAACCTCAGGGTCAAGGATCTCGACCTCGAACGGGGGCTGCTAATCGTTCGTTCAGGAAAGGGTGATAAGGACCGGCGCACGGTTTTGCCGGAGAGCCTGCATAACGACCTGGTCGCGCACCTGGTGGAGGTCAGGGCACTTTTCGACTCCGACCGACAGCAGAACCTGAACGGGGTCTATCTTCCCAAGGCGTTGGAGCGCAAGTATCCCAATGCCGGAAAGGAGTGGGGGTGGTTCTGGGTTTTTCCCGCACGCGGTGTGTCGACAGACCCGCGCAGCGGCATGGTGCGCCGTCATTATCAGCATCCCTCCCTCTTTCAGCGCACCTTTCGCGAGGCGACGCAAACCGCCGCCATTGCCAAGCGGGTCACCGTTCATGCCTTGCGCCACTCCTTTGCCACGCACCTGCTGGAAAGCGGCACGGATATCCGCACCATCCAGGACCTGCTCGGACATGCCGACCTGCGCACCACCATGATCTATACCCATGTCGTCAGCAAGAACCCCCTCGGCGTGCGCAGCCCCCTCGACCTTGGCTGATTCCCGAAAAAAAGGGGCCGCTCCTTCTCCGGAAGCGGCCCGTAATGATGAATATTGTTCTTCTATTCTAAAATGGCTGGATTCGTCTCGACCCGCGCTTCACGCACCCGCGCCAAGGCCCCCATGGTTAACGCGATCGCGCCTGAAACAACTCTCAACCAGGATTGATGCGCTCGCAAAAACTCAGAGGATGGCTAAGCAAAAATTTCGTGTGGTTTTTCAGGGGCGAAGGCATACATCAGGTATGCCGAGGTACTGAAAAACCGCCGTAACGCCGTAGGGCGGACTTTTTGCGACGCCATCAGGATTAAAACAAAAGCCTGTGCCGCACCTGCTTCGGCGCATGAGCCCCGACCGAGGCGATGAGGAAAACCAGCAGCACCGTTTCCTGCAGCGGCAGAAAGCCATGGTAAGCGGCTCCCAGGAGGATGATTTTCGCCAGGGTGACCACCCCCGACAGCTCCCGGCAGACCTGGCGATGCCTCCACCACTCGGCGAGAAGGAGCAGGCCGCCGCTGATAAACGCAACAACAACGTATGCCGGCGGCGGCTCGGGGATGACATCGAGAAGATAGGCCGCAAGAAAGACAGCCGCCCCAACCTGGTGTACCGCTCTCATTGGAATGGAAAGAATGAAAATCCAATAGGGGCGGTCGCCAATCCTCCCCATATTTACGCTTTTCTCACATTTTTTTTCGATCACTTCCCCCTTGGGTCGCATCAAAGATTTTCTCCTATCACTGCCTATCACTGCTGTACGCCGGTCCTCCCTGTACCATAAAAATAATTTGAAACACAAGCCATTTTCCCTCCGTCACTCCCCCGGTTGTTGCAGCCGCACCTCCGGTCCAGTGATTTCAATAAGATCCCGGGAAGTGCCCAAAGATCGCATGGGTGCACGCCAAAACACCCCTCTCAATATTTGCTTGACACACAAAAAGCATTGTGGTACCAATTTACTTGAAATAGCATTTGGCAGGAGAGAGAGTGTTATTCGTCAACTAGGCGGGGCATCCAAAATTACAGCGATTTCGCCTCAACGGGGTTTTTCAATGCCCAGTGGTTTTCACACCTGGCGGGCAAAAGGTCCGACGAACTGCTAAAAGGGGTCAGAACATGAGATTTGCAGAGACTGGGTTTAATTTGGAGATTGATCTCTCCCGAGGAAATATCGAGAAGGTAGCAACCGATCCGAGGGATACCGAGCTTTATCTCGGGGGGCTGGGAACAAACGCCAAGATAATTTGGGACAGGGTCTCGCCTGAAGTCGAGCCCTTTTCCCCTGACAATCTTCTGATATTCGGCGCCGGTCTTTTGTGCGGCACGCCCGCTACCGGATGCAATCGTACCATCGTCTCCACGATTTCCCCTCAGACCGGCCTGTTGGCGTTTTCAATGATGGGGGGTTTTTGGGCGCCGGAGTTGAAGTATGCCGGTTATGACAAGGTGGTGCTCCGCGGCAAGTCGCCCAACCTGGTTTATCTGTACATCCACAATGATAAGGTGGAAATCCGTGATGCCTCTCACCTTGCGGGCAAAGGGTCGATCGAGACCGCGGAGATCATCAAAAAAGAGCTGAACGAGCCGAAGGCTCAGGTGGCCGCTATCGGACTCGCCGGGGAAAACCGGGTCTACTACGCTTCGATCGAGCAGGGGCGCTCAAGTGCCAGCCGAGGCGGCATCGGTGCCGTCATGGGGGACAAGGGGCTCAAGGCGATCGTCGTTCGCGGGACGAAGGATCTTAGCGTTGCGAAGCCGGAAGAGTTCATGGAGCTCTGCAACGACGTACTGAAATACATCAAGGTCCGCGAAGACAACCCGATTCCGGGGGTCATGCCGATTCTGGCCGGGCTCGGGTCGCCGCAGGAAATGAAAGTCCATGACGAGAAGTGGCATACCGAGAACTTCATGTGGGGCAACTCCCGCACCCGGAGGAAGGATTTCTGGAACGAGGAGATCGAAAAGGAGTGGACCGAGACCCTTGAGAATGCCCGGACCCGGCTGATCAGCTGCTTCAACTGTCCGATGAAATGCGGCGCGACCATCTCCATGCCGGGGATGCCGACCTACATGATGAAATGCTTCACCAAGCTCACCTATACCATGGGCGCCTATTCGGATCTGGACTTCGGTCTGAGGATCGCCCAGAAGGCCACCGAGTACGGCCTGGACGGATTCTCCGCTCCGCAGGTCATGGCCTTTGCCCTCGAGCTGCTTGAAAACGGCATTCTGACTGCCGATGATTTCCCGGGGATGCCCGAAGACAACGAAGGCCGATTCTACTACCTCCTCGACATGATCGTCCGGCGCGAAGGGGTCGGGGATGTGCTGGCCAAGGGGACCTACTGGGCGGCCAAGGAGATCGGCAACGGCGCGGAAGCCTACGCGCACAACAATATCAAGAAGCACGAGCAGCTGCCTTTGAAGCTTTCGATGCTGAACCCCGTCTACTTCCTGATGTATGCGACCGGCGAGAAGATGAACATCACCCAGATCGAAGGGCAGTTTCCCCAGGCGCCGTTTGCCACAAAAGAGGAGCGGGAAGCGTTTGTCTCGGACTGGATCCAGGTTCCCGACGAAAAATTCAAGCAGATTCTGCTGGACTGGGAATTCCGCGGGGAGAACTCGAACCCCTACTACCCGACGGTTGAAATGTCCTGTGACATCGTCGACTGGCAGGAGACGATGCACTACATCGATGACGCCCTCGGTCAGTGCGCCGGGCTGTCCTCCTTCCCCCTGAAGCCTCCCTACCACATTCACAACTATCCGAAATTCATCTCGGCGGGGGCCGGGATCGAAATGGATAAAGAGAAGCTGACCCAGGCAGCCAGGAGATACCGCACGCTGGTCAGGGCCATCAATATCGGCAGGGGGATGAGAAGAGAAGACGAGAAGCCGCCGGAGAACCACTGGAAGAAAAGGTTCCCCGAACTGGAAGAGCAGCTTCTGGATTCATATTACAAACTCAAGGGGTGGAACAACAACGGCATTCCTACCAAAGAATCCCTCGAGGCGCTGGGCTTGGGTTATGTGAGCGAAGATTTCCTCAAGAGGGGGATCTTGACGGACGGCGGTGAAACCCCTTCCGAAGTAGCTTTGGCGGCAGAAGAGAAAAACTAGAGTGGAGGGCGTGAACCTTGAAAGATAACAAGAAGACGACGAAAACAGTAAAAACCATCAATATCGATGTCGACAAGTGCAATGGCTGCCGGGCTTGCGAGGTGATCTGCTCCGCCTTCCATGCCGCGCCGCGGTACAGCAGCAATAACCCCGAGCGCTCGCGCGTTCGCGTGATCCGCGATCCGCTCAGGGATGTCTACGTTCCCGTGTACGCCGGGGAGTATGCCGAGGCCGAATGTTCCGGCAGGGACCGGTACACCATCAACGGCAAGGAATACGACGAGTGCGGCTTCTGCAGGGCCTCCTGCCCTTCCAGGGACCTGTTCAGGGAACCCGATTCCGGCCTCCCGCTGAAATGCGACATGTGTGAAGGCGAAGAGGAGCCTCTGTGCGTCAAATGGTGCCTGGTGGATGCCTTGACCGTCTCGGTACGGGAAGTGGAAGTGAAAACCGAAGAGGTCAAGCGGGAGGAGATGGAGATCGGCCTGGAAGCCCTGGTCAAGAGGCATGGGATAGACAAAGTCCTCGATACGGTCGCGCATTTGTCCAAAACCTTGAAACCCTAAATCGAGAAGAGGATAGGTGATATCGTGGAGACCGTAGCCCCCTTCAAGGAAATAATCGAGGTCATCAAAGAGAACGGCGGCGACTCGTTCAAATACTGCTACCAGTGCGGAAGGTGCGATGCCGTTTGCCCGTGGAACAGGGTCACTAAGTTCAGCATGCGCAAGATCATCCGCCAGGCGACCTTCGGCCTCACCGAGATCGAGAACGAAGGGATCTGGCGCTGCTCCACCTGCGGGACCTGCCCCACCAATTGTCCCCGGGGAGTGGATCAGATCGAGGCCGGAGTGGCCCTGCGCAAACTCGCCGCCGAGTACGATGTCTATCCGGGTCACGTCGCTCCGATTCGTAATGTCGTGGCCAGTCTCACCTCCGAGGGCAACTCCCTGGGCGGAGATCGCGACAAGCGGGCGGAATGGGCCAAGGGCCTGCCCGTAAAAACCTTCACCGAGGACATGGAGGTTCTGTACTTCACAGGCTGCTACCTGAGCTATGATCCGCGGATGAGACAAGTGGCCGCCGCCACCGCCAAGGTCCTGAACAAGGCGGGCGTGGATTTCGGGATCCTCGGCTCCAGGGAAAGCTGCTGCGGAGAAAGCATCCGCAAGACGGGGAACGAAGAGCTGTTCAAGCGGCTGGCCAAGGACAACATCAAGGCGTTCGTCGATGCCGGCGTGAAGAAGGTTATCGTCTCCTCGCCCCATTGCTACCACAGCTTCAAGAACGAATATCCCGAGTTCATGGTGAACTTCGAGGTGGTCTTCATCTCCGAATTCATCGCCGAGCTGGTCAACGAAGGGCGGCTGCAGCTCACCGGGGAGTACGGAAAGAAAGTCACCTATCACGATCCGTGCTACCTGGGTCGCCACAACGGCATCTACGACAAACCCCGCGAACTTCTGAACAAGGTTCCCGGTCTCGAGCTGAGCGAGATGGCCGATTCGCGCGAGAAGAGTCTGTGCTGCGGCGGCGGCGGAGGCAGGATCTGGATGGAAACGCCCAAGGAGGAGAGGTTCTCCGGCCTGCGCGTGAGACAAGCCGTCGATGCCGGAGCCGAGGTCCTGGTGACTTCCTGTCCCTACTGCATCACCAACTTCACGGACAGCAGCCTGGAACTGGACGAGGGTGCCCTGCAGATCATGGATATCACTGAAATCATCCAGGCAGTGATCTAGGGAAGTTGTTGGCCGGAAGAGCTGATTAAGGGAGAATAAAGTGGAAAACACTCCAGTCGCAAGACAACCGATTGATAAATCCGCGGGCAGAAACATGGGCGATGTGCTGGTTGTCGGTGGTGGGATAAGCGGCATTCAGGCCGCTTTGGACCTCGCTGCTTCCGGCTTCTATGTTTACCTGGTCGACAAGTCGCCCGCGCTCGGCGGAAAGATGGCCCAGCTGGACAAAACCTTCCCCACCGGTGACTGCTCCATGTGCATCGAGTCCCCCAAGTTCATCGAGTGCGCGAGGAATCCCAATATAGAGATCCTGACCTATACCGAAGTAGACAGAGTGGAGGGCGAGGCGGGGGACTTCAAGGTCACGCTCATAAAAAAGCCCAGGTACATCATCGAGGAGAAGTGCACGGGCTGCAACATCTGCGTGGACTACTGCCCGGTCAAGATCCCCGATGCGTTCAATCAGAACCTGTCTTCGAGCAAAGCCGTCCACATCCACTTTTCCCAGGCGGAGCCTCTGGTCACGTACGTGGATCCCGAGACCTGCCTGTACCTCAAAGAGGGGAAGTGTCAGGCTTGCGTGAACGTCTGCAAGGCAAAGGCCTTTGATTTCCATCAGAAGCCCGAGAAGGTGGAAGTGGAGGTCGGAGCGATTCTCCTCTCTCCCGGCTTCGACACCTTCGATCCGAAGCTTCGGAACGACTTCGGCTACGGCATCATGGAAAACGTCGTCACCAGTCTCGATTTCGAACGGATCCTGTGCGCGACCGGACCTTATGAGGGCGAGGTAAAGCGTCCCTCCGACAAGAAACACCCCCACAAGATCGCCTGGATTCAGTGCGTCGGCTCGCGGCAGGCCAACCTCGAGGGGGGCAACAGCTACTGCTCCGCGGTGTGCTGCGCCTATACCCAGAAGCAGGTGATCCTGGCCAAAGACCATGACGCCAGCCTCAACGCCACCATCTTCCATAACGATATCCGCGCTTTCAGCAAGGATTTCGAGCGCTTCTACCAGCGCGCGGAGAAGCTTTCGGACGTGCGCTTCATACGCAGCTACGTCCAGGTGGGCAGGGAGATCGAAGAATCCAAGAATGTCACCATCCGATACTCCACTCTCGATGACGGAGTCAAGGAAGAGGAATTCGACCTGGTGGTGCTCTCGGTCGGCTTGAATCCTCCGAAAGACTTCGAGGGACTGGCCCGGAAATTCGGCATCGAGCTCAATGACAAGGGATTCTGCAAGATCAATCCGAAAAATCCCATCCAGACCACCCGCGAGGGGGTTTTCGTCAGCGGGGCGTTCCAAGGACCTCTGGATATTCCCGAGTCCGTCGTCACCGCCAGCGGCGCCGATGCCCTGGTGGGAGAGCTTCTCAACTATCGACGCAACAGGTTGAGCAGGGAGAGGGTCTACCCGGAGGAGCGCGACGTCTCCGAGGAGGAACTCAAAATCGGGGTGGTCGTCTGCCACTGCGGCGCCAACATCGGCCGGACCGTCGACATCCCTGCCCTGGTGGAATACGCCTCCACCCTGAAGGGAGTTTCCTGGGCCGGTGAGAACCTTTTCGCCTGCTCCACGGAAAACGCCAAGCAGATATCGGACGCCATCGTTGAAAAAGGCCTCAATCGCGTGGTGCTGGCGGCCTGCACGCCCCGGACCCACGAACCGCTCTTCCGGGACACCTGTCGTGAAGCGGGCCTCAACCAATATTTCTTCGAGTTCGCCAATATCCGGGAACATTGCTCCTGGGTCCACTCGCGCGAGAAGGAAAACGCCACCCAGAAGGCCAAGGACATCGTCCGGATGTCTGTTGCCCGCGCCGCCCACCTGGAGCCTCTGGAGGAGTTCGAGCTGCCGGTCGACAAGACGGCGTTGGTGATCGGAGGCGGCCTGGCCGGCATGACCAGCGCCCTGAACATGGCGCAGCAGGGTTTCGAGGTTCACCTGATCGAAAAGGATGCGGACCTCGGAGGAATGGCCAGGAGAATCCATTCCACCCTGGAAGGGATGGATGTTCAGGAGCATTTGAACTCTCTGATCCGCAAGGTTTACCAGCATCCCCTGATCCGTGTGGCGACCGAGTCCACCATCACCAAAGTGAGCGGTTATGTCGGGAACTTCACGACCACGGTCGACACAAAGGGAAGGAAACCCCGGAAGATCCTCCATGGGATTGCCATTATCGCCACCGGCGCTCAGGAGTATCGGCCCACCGAATACCTTTATGGTCAGGACGACCGCGTCTTGACTCAGCTGGAACTGGAAGGCGGAATCTCCAGCCAGGACGAAAAAGTGCTCGGCGCCCAGAGCCTGGTGATGGTCCAGTGCGTCGGCTGCCGGCAGGAAGACAGAAATTACTGCAGCCGCGTCTGTTGCAGCCATGCCATAAAGAACGCCCTGAAGCTCAAGGAGATCAATCCCGAAATCGATATTCACATCCTCTTCAGGGACATGAGAACCTACGGCTTCAAGGAGGACTTTTACCGTGAGGCGGCGAGCAAGGACATCAAGTTCATCCGCTTCGAGCCGCAGGACAAGCCGCTGGTGGAAGCCGCGGGAGACGCTCTGCAGGTGACGGTGACCGATCCCGTTCTGGGGCAGAGGATTGAACTGGAGGCCGATCTGGTCGTGCTGTCCGCCGCGGTCCTTCCCGCCGAAACCACCCAGGACGTGGGCCGTCTGTTCAAGCTTTCGATGAATCCGGACGGCTTCTTCCAGGAGGCCCATGTGAAGCTGCGGCCCGTCGACTTTGCCGCAGACGGGGTCTTCCTGTGCGGTACGGCCCATTATCCGAAGCATATATCGGAAACGATCAGCCAGGCCTACGGGGCCGCGGGCCGCGCCGTCTGCATCCTCTCGGGGGATTCGGTCACCGCCTCAGGGTCTGTCTGCGACGTCAAAGAGCATAACTGTGTAGCCTGCGGAGCCTGCATCACGGCCTGCAAATACGGCGCCATCGACTTCTATGAGACGCCGCAGGGGAAAAAGGCCCGGGTGGAGGCGGTACTGTGCAAGGGCGACGGCCTGTGCAACGCCAAATGTCCGACCGGTGCCATCTACCTGAAGCACTATACGGACGAAGAGATCTTCGCCCAGATCGACCATGCGGTTGAGAAAACGACCCACTGACCGGAAAGTGGATTTTGACGACTGACTAGAAAGGAGATCAATATGGCTGCGGGATTCGAGTACAAGCCCAGCGTCATCGGCTTTCTGTGCACTTGGTGAGCGTACGGGGCTGCGGACCTGTCTGGAGTTTCCAGGCAACAATATAGTACAGAAACAAAGATCATCCGCGTCATGTGCACCGGCAGGGTTGACATCGCCTTCGTGCTCCGGGCTTTCTCAAAAGGAGCGGACGGGGTGTTTATCGGCGGTTGCTGGCTTGGCGAATGCCATTACGTGACCGAAGGAAACTACGATGCATTATTTAACATGCATCTGGGCAAGAAATTGCTGGAGTACATCGGCGTGAACCCTGATCGTTTAAGGCTGGAGTGGATTTCCGCCTCCGAAGGGATGCGTTATGCCGAGATCATGAATGACTTCGGCAAGCAGCTCAAGCAGCTGGGGCCCCTCGGCAAAAGCGAGGGCATAACCGACAGCGCATTGAAGCTCAAACTGGAAGCGGTATCGAAACTCCTCCCTTATGCCAAGCTGGTGGAGCGGGAGAGGTTGCGGGTGCGTTTCAAGACCGAGGAAGAGTACAAAGAGTATTTCGCCAGTGCCAAGTTCAATCAGCTCTTCAAGGAACTGGTGACAGATAAATTGGCCATAAGCCAGATCATGCTGCTCTTGCAGAAGGATCCCCTCTCCGCCCGGGACATTGCCGAAGGGCTTGGCCTTGAAGCGGCGGAAGTATCCAGGCATCTCAGCATGTCTTCAAGACTCGGTCTGGTCCGCTTCGATGAGGAGCTGAAACGTTACGCTCTGGCCAGTTAAAAGTTGGATCTACACTTATTCGCAGCAGAGAGATAAGGACGACGACATGGATATCGGCAGAGTCGATCAGATTATTGAGGAGCATCACGGCGAAGCCAGTTCGCTGATACAGATATTGCTGGACATCCAGAGCGAAAACAAATGGCTCCCCAAAGAGGCGTTGACGCGTGTCAGCGAGAAATTGGATGTTCCCTTGAGCCGCATCCAGCATATCACCACATTCTACAAGCACTTCAGTCTCACTCCCAAGGGTCGGCATGAGATTCACGTCTGTGTGGGGACGGCCTGCCATGTTCGTGGCGCCCAGGGCATCATCGAGACGGTCGAGGAAGTGACGGGAGTCAAACCCGGTGAAACCGACTCCGACTTGAACTTCAGCGTGGAGACCGTAAGCTGCCTCGGCTGCTGTGCCTTGGGACCGGTGATGGTCGTGGATGGCGAAATCCATGGCAACGTGGATAAGCCCGAGACGGCAGAAGTCCTGAAGCAACTGGAACAGGCCGGGACAGCTGATGTCTTGAAAAAATGTGCGTGTGAGTAGGGAGCGATTATGCCAAGAATAAATTCACCTGCCGAATTGGAAGATTTCCGGAAGGAGATCCTCTCCCAAAGAGATCCGAACAAGCCTTGCATTACGCTCTGTTCCGGGAGTGCCTGTCATGCGACCGGAACCGGAAAAGTTGCCGCGGCGCTTGAAGAGGAAATCAAAAAGCAAGGCGTCGAGGCTGAAGTTGTCAACAGAAGGACCGGCTGTCACGGCTTTTGCGAGCAGGGGCCCATCGTTGTCATCTATCCTGAGGGGATCTGTTACCTCAAGGTGCAGCCGGAAGACATGGCCGAAATAATTTCGGAGACGATAAAAGAGAAGAGGGTTATTGAGCGCCTGCTCTATGTCGATCCGAACACCGGTGAAAAAGCAATCAAAGAAGAAGATATTCCTTTCTACAAGAACCAGGAAAGGCTTGTTCTCGGTTCCAATCGAAAGATCGATCCCAAAAGTCTGGAAGATTATCTCGCTGTCGAAGGTTATCAGGCTCTGGTCAAGACGCTCTTCGAGATGACGTCCGAACAGGTCGTCGGTGAGGTGAAGAACGCAAAACTGCGGGGGCGAGGCGGCGCGGGCTTCCCGTCGGGAGTGAAGTGGGATTTTGCCCGTAACGCTCCGGGCGATCAGAAGTACGTCATCGTCAACTGCGACGAGGGCGACCCGGGTGCCTACATGGACCGTTCGGTGATGGAGGGCAACCCCTTTGCCGTGCTCGAGGGATTGATGATCGGCGCCTATGCCATCGGTGCGAACGAGGGATATGTCTACGTTCGCCAGGAATATCCCCTGGCCGTATCCAATCTGGCGATCGCCATCAAGAAAGCAGAGGAGTACGGTCTTCTCGGCAAAAACATCCTTGGTTCCGGTTTCGATTTCACCGTCAAGGTGCATCGGGGGGCCGGAGCCTTTATCTGCGGCGAGGAAACATCGCTCCTCAATTCTCTGGAAGGCAAGCCGGGAGAACCGAATGCGAGACCGCCCTTCCCTGCGACCAAGGGACTCTGGGGGAAGCCGACCAATATAAACAATGTCGAGACATGGGCCAATATTCCTCTGATCATAAATAAAGGAGCCGATTTCTTCAGTTCGATCGGCACGGAAGGAAGCAAGGGAACCAAGATCTTTTCGCTCGTCGGCAAGGTGAACAACACCGGCCTGGTCGAGGTGCCCATGGGTGTCTCCATGAAAGACATCATCTTTAAGATCGGCGGCGGGGTTCCCGGCGGCAAAAAGTTCAAGGCGGTGCAGACGGGCGGACCGTCGGGAGGCTGCATCCCGGAAAATCTCCTGGACATCAAGGTCGACTTTGACGAGCTGACCCGGGCCGGCGCCATGATGGGTTCAGGCGGGATGATCGTCATGGACGAGGATACCTGTCTGGTCGATATCGCCAGATACTTCCTGGCCTTCCTCAGCGACGAATCCTGCGGCAAATGCACTCCCTGTCGCGAAGGCATCCGGCAGATGCTGAAGATCCTGACCAACCTGACCAAGGGGTTGGGGAAAGAGGGGGATATCGAACGTTTGGAGGAGCTGGCCGAGGCCACCAAGGGATCTTCCATGTGCGCCCTGGGTAAAACCGCCCCAAACCCGGTCCTCAGCACCTTGCACTACTTCAGGGATGAGTATGAGGCGCATATCAACGAGAAGAGGTGTCCGGCGCTCTCCTGCAAGGAGCTGATCGCCTTTCACATCGACGTGGAAAAATGCAAGGGCTGCGGTGCCTGCTTCAGGAAGTGCCCGGCGGAAGCGATCGAAGGCGGAAAGAAGCGGATCCACGTCATCGACCAGGACAAATGCACCAAGTGCGGGGCCTGTATCGAAGCCTGCCCCAAAGCCTTCGGCGCAGTGAGAAAAATTTCCGGCGAACCCGTGCCGTCTTCCATCCCTGAAGAAGCAAGAATCATAGGATGATGGCGTCGCAAAAAGTCCGCCCTACGGCGTTACGGCGTTTTTTCAGGACCTCGACATACCTGATGATATGCCTTCGCCCCTGAAAAACACCAAGCCTTTAGGACGAAATTTTTGCTTAGCCATCTGAGTTTACTGAGAAGGTGATATCATGAATGAAATCAACTTGCAGGTTGATGGAAAAGAAGTTTCCGCCAAGGAAGGAACGACCGTTCTGGAGGCGGCACGGAGCGTGGGTGTCTCGATTCCCACCCTCTGTGACCATGAGAGATTGTCGCCTTATGGGGCCTGCCGGATCTGCACGGTTGAGGCGGATGCCAATGGGAGGACAAATCTCATCGCCGCCTGTCAGCATCCGGTGGAAAAAGGCCTGGTGGTCAGGACCAGAACCGCGAAGATAGACAAGATTCGCAAGGTGCTGGTGGAGCAGATGCTGGCCCATGCCCCCGATTCTGAACAATTGCAGGAACTGGCCCAGGAATATGGCGCGGACAGGAATCGTTTTGAACAGGAGTCCTCGTTCTGCATCCTCTGCGGTCTGTGCGTGAGATATTGCGCCGAGGTCAAGAAGAAGTTCGCCGTCAGCTTTTTTGACCGGGGAGCGAAGCGGGAGATCGCCTTCATCCCGGAGATCGCCGCCAAGGAATGCTGGGACTGCAAGGAATGCTTTCCGCTCTGCCCCACTTCGGCTCTTCAGGCGGCATATGTGCTGACCGAGGCGCTGACCTCTCCCCCGAACCCCGAAGCAGGGGAATAGTCGGACGTATACAGCGGCCTTGAAATAATCGGCGCCATCTGCTGTTAATAAAAAGGAGACAAAGGAATGTCCGCTCTCACGCTTCGATCACTCCGCCCCAACGATCTGGACCGGATTTCGGAAATTGAAAGCCGGATAGCCGGTCGACCGCGTAAGGCATTCTTCGAAAAGCGTCTCGCCGTGGCGACGGCGACTCCGGAGAGCTTCATCACCTGCGCGGCTCTCGACGGGGAGAAGATTGTCGGCTACGGTTTCGCCCGGCTCCAGGCGGGCGAGTACGGCGCGACCCGGCCGGTGGCCGTTCTGGATATCATCGGCGTCGATCCCGATGTCCAGCGCAAGGGGATCGGCAAGGCGGTGCTCTCCGGCATTGAACAGCGGATGGACAAGAAGGGGATCGACACCTTGGGCACGCAGGCCGCCTGGACGGATCACGTGATGTCCAGCTTTCTCTCCTCCAGAGGGTTCAAGCTGGCGCCCAGTCGCATCATTGAGCGCGACACGTCGCCGCTGGAGGAAAAAATCACCGAGGTGAATCCGGTGAAAATGGACAGCGTCTGGCGGGTTCACGGACCCGGAGGCGATGATTACAGTCTTCTGTCCAGGGACAGGTACCTGGTCCGCTCCCTGCGTGAGGAGGATCTGGACGCCGTCGTTCGCATCGACAGCAAACTTACGGGGAGGGACAATTCCTCCTATTATGAGCTCAAGTTCAGGGAGATGCTGGTCGAAACGGGGATCCGGGTATCCCTGGTGGCCGAGGATTCCAACAACGTGGCCGGATTCATCATGGCACGGCTCGATTACGGCGAATATGGCAAGGCGGATCAGGCGGCGGTCATCGATGCCATCGGCGTCCACCCGGTCTTCAAAGGAACCGGCGTGGGGCATGCCCTGCTCTCCCAGCTGCTGATCAATCTGTCGAACCTGAAGGTCGATTCGGTGCGGACCCAGGTTTCGTGGAAGAACTTTGACCTCCAGAAGTTTCTGTTTGCGAAGGGATTTGCGCCATCACAGAGACTGGTTCTGATCAAGACCTGCAAGTGACGAAGAAGGCCCAAGGCATGGAACAGAATCGCCGCCACTTGGTTCTGCGCTACAAGCAGGGCTCTCTGACCCATGTAGAACGCCAGGTTGTCCAGGAATATCCGCTGCGCCTCGAAGTCAACGGCCGGGATCTCGCCACCCTGATCGCCTCCCCCCATCAACTCAACTTTCTGGTTGTCGGGTTCCTGCGCCTGCAGGGATTCATCCGGAGCCTGGATGATATCCTGAGCCTTGGCGTCTGCGACGACTTCGGGACGGCCAAGGTACGCATCCGCGGCGAGGTCCCCGAGCGACTTGGTCTCACCCTCACCTCGGGCTGCGGAAGCGGAATCACTTTTCAGCTCCCCACCCCGCCAGATAAAAGAGCGGACTCCGGTGAAACCCGCGTCCGCTTCACCCCACAACAGATCTTCGCCCTGATGCGGGAGCTGGCCGAAAGAGCCGAGAACTATCGGGCCCATGGGGGCATCCACTCGGCGGCAGTGGGCGACGGACAGCAGCTGCTGATCTACTCCGAAGATCTCGGCCGTCACAACACCCTTGATCGCATCGCCGGTGAGGCGCTCTTTAAAAACCTCGACCTGCACGGGAAGCTTCTCGTCACCTCGGGGCGGGTCTCCACCGAGATGGTCGCCAAGGCGATACGGCTCGGCATCGTCCTGATCGCCTCGCGCACCTCCCCCACCGACATGGTCATCAAGATGGCCGAGCAGGCCGGCATCACCCTGGTCGGCTATGTGCGCGGAGACGCCTTCGAGGTTTACAGTCATGCGCAAGCCCTCGCTATGGCCGCCCAGCCTGAAATCCCCTGATCTCCTGAGTCCTTCCCGCAGCGGACAATGCCGCAGTGCCTGCACCCGCTGCCTATCATCGAGGAATCGAACACGTGTGGACTTCTGAAAACCTCGATTACGAAGGCGCCATTTACCGGCCGCCCAGCGAAGCCCGGTCGATCATCCTGCAGGCCACCGTCGGCTGCGCCCACAACCGCTGTACCTTCTGCGCCAGCTACAAGGACAAACGGTTCAGAATCAAAGACCGCACAACCCTCGAGGCGGACCTGAAAAAGGCCGCCCGGCTCTACCGGGGGGTGAAGCGGCTCTTCGTAGCCGACGGGGACGCGCTGATCATGCCGATGGGCGAATGGCGCTGGCTGCTTCCCGCCATCCGTAAGTACCTGCCATGGGTCGAGCGGGTTGGAACCTACGCCACGGGAATCGCCGTCCGGAAAAAGAGCGCAGATGACCTGCGCTGGCTGCACGACAACGGCCTCAATATCGTCTATCTCGGGGTCGAAAGCGGCGACCCCGAGACGCTGGCCACCATAAGGAAGGACTCAACGGCCGAACAGCTGATGGAGGCGGGGCAAAAGCTTAAAGCCGCGGAAATTTCGGTATCGATCACCGTCCTTCTCGGGATTGCTCCTCCGGGGCGCAGCCCCGCTCATGCCCGGGAGACCGGGCGTCTGCTTACGGCCATGGATCCGGATTACGTCGGGGCCCTGTCGGTTATCGTATGCGAAGGGACCGAACTGGCCAGGCGCGTGTACGGGGGAGAGCATTCGGTGTCCAACCCCCAGGAGCTTCTCCGGGAACTGCGGCAGATGCTGGCTCACACCCACCTGAGCGCAGGTCTTTTCATGGCCAATCACGCTTCCAACTACCTGCCGCTCAAGGTGGAGATGCCCGCAGGCAAGGCCCGGGCCCTGGAGCTGATCGACGCCGCCATAGAAGGTAAAACACCGCTGCGCCCCGAATCCTACCGAGCCCTGTAGTGCCGGTCTCCGGGTCTAATGGCCGAAAAAATTCAAGCTTTTCAAGTTTGTCCCCTGTATAATCAATCATTAATGCCAAAGTCAGCACAGAAGTCCTCAAGACTACAGAGGCAAGTCTATGATTTTACCCAGCGCGATTTTTTTTCAGGAAGAGTTCGACAAGCTGGCGCAGTCGTGTCAGGAAACCCCCTATGCGCTTGCCGTCCTGGATCGGGATTTACGCTATGTGCAGGTCAACGAGCCAATGGCGGCCCTCAATGGAAAACCTGTCGAACAGCACAGGGGGAGAACCATCAGGGAAATCGACCCGGGAGTCGCTTCAGCGGTGGAGCCTTTGCTCCGGCATGCCATGGAAGAGGGAAAGCCGCTGCTGAACCTTGAGTCCGAAGTGTCCAGGTCGCCTGCGGCCGATGCTCCCGATATCCATTACTGGCTCATCAGCTGCTACCCGCTCAAGAGCGAGGATGGGACAGTGGTTGGGGTCGGTGCCGTCGTCCGGAATATCACCGAGCAGAAATTAAAGGATTCCATTCAGAATGAGCGCCTGAAGTTCGAAGCGCTGCTCTCGGACCTCTCGGCCGCGTTCATCAATGTCCCTGTCGGCGAAGTGGACAGGAAGATCGAGCAGGGGCTGGAAAAGATCGCCGAATTTCTGGAGTTCGACCGGTGCAGCATCTGGCAGTTTTCACCGGAAGACGGGCCGCTGCGCATGACCCATTCTTATGCCCTTCCGGGAATCAGCCTGCCCCCCCCTGTTGTTGATGAGCAGGTACCCGTTTGGACCAACATGGTGCGCCGGGGAGAGATGTTCAAGGTTGCAGACGTGGACCAACTGCCGGACAAGCTGTGGCGGGAGAAAAAATACTGCCGGGAGCAAGGCGGCATCAAGTCCTTTCTGTTTATCCCGCTGAACATAGGTGGAACTGTTTTCGGTCTCCTCTCCTTTGCCTCTTACCGAGTCAAAAGAACCTGGCCCGATGTGCTTATTCAACGACTTCGGCTCTTGTGGGAGATTTTTGGCAATGCCCTGGAACGAAAACGGGCCGATCAGAGAATGCAAACTGCTCTTGCTGAAATCGAGCAACTGAAAAACCGCCTGGAAGCCGAGAATCTCTATCTTCGCGACCAGATTGACATCGAGCAGAAACACGAGGAGATTATCGGACAGTCCGTTGCCATACGAAAAGTCCTTCTGCAAGTGGAGCAGGTGGCCAATACGGATGCCACGGTGCTCCTTCTCGGGGAGACCGGTACCGGCAAGGAGTTGCTGGCCCGCGCCATTCATAATCTGAGCGGGCGCAGGGCCCGCGCCATGATCAAGCTGAATTGTGCGGCCTTGCCGTCGACGCTGATCGAAGCTGAACTGTTCGGACGCGAAAAAGGGGCTTATACCGGAGCCATGGCTACCCAGATCGGCCGGTTTGAAGCCGCCAACGGCTCGACCATTTTTCTCGACGAGATCGGCGAAATCCCTTTGGATCTGCAGGCCAAGTTGCTCCGGGTCCTCCAAGAAGGTCAATTGGAACGCCTGGGAAGCCCGCAGCCCATCGAGGTGGATGTCCGGATCATCGCCGCGACCAACCGCGACCTGAGCAAGGCGGTCAAAGAAGGCCGATTTCGGGAAGACCTCTACTACCGTTTGAATGTTTTTCCCATTTCGGTCCCGCCGTTGAGGGACCGCCGAGAAGACATCCCCCTGCTGGTATGGGCCATCGTCAGGGAGTTCGGCTCTGTTTTCGGGAAAACCATCGAGCGCATTCCGAAGAAAAACATGGAGGCACTGGAGTGCTACCTGTGGCCGGGTAACATCAGGGAACTGCGCAACATGATCGAGAGGGCCATGATTCTCAGCAATTCCTCAACCCTGGTAGTCGACCTGCCGGACAACTCTCCCACCTCGACATCACAGAACATGTCGCTCGAAGAAATGGAGCGGATGCATATCGTCTCCATCATGGAGAGAACAGGCTGGCGGGTCCGGGGGAAAAACGGCGCGGCGGAAATTCTGGACCTTAAACCCACCACCCTTGATTCGAAAATGAAGAAATTGGGGATTAAACGCACAGTCGGACGCTACGAAATATCATAGGTCCTCCGAAATATCGCTCATTCCACCACTCGCCAATTTTTCCAACACTTCCAAATACTTAAAAGCGAACAGCCCCGCCGGCAAAGAATGTTCCCCAATCCGTCGGTCCGCTATATCATAGATTTTGTGCTCCACCCACTCCTGCTTAAAACATATCCCAGAAAAAAACCGCTTTCACATCAGCACCTTAAGACAATCTTTCTCTTTTGGCACCCGAAGTGCAAACATTGTTTTATCTGGCAATACCAAGGATACCCCCTTCTAAGCTGCCGGTGCAGGCGTGCCCCACGGCATGCGCTGAGTCATCATGGCTTGGCGGATTCCCGATGCAATTCCGGGGGGGGGGCGGTTTTCATTTTTCGATTTTGGGAGGTACATGGCGTGAGCGAAATAATGAAAGTGCGTACAACGAGTTGGTCGGCCGGACCGGGCTGCCACGGCGGATGCGGAGTTATCGCCCATATTAAGGACGGCAAACTCCTCAAAGTCGAGGGCGATCCGGAACACCCATGGAACCATGGCCGTCTCTGTGCCAGGGCTTTGGCCATGACCCAGTACGTCAACCACCCCGACCGTCTCACCCGACCGCTGAAACGAGTAGGGGAGCGCGGGGAGGGAAAATGGGAGGCGATCTCCTGGGACGAAGCGTACGACCTGATCGAGACCCGGATGAAGAAGATCCGTAGCGAGTTCGGCGCCGAAAGCGCGATTTTCGCAATGGGAACCGGCCGAGATATCGGCGCCTGGATTTCCGTTCTCGCCTATGCCTACGGCAGTCCCAACGTCACTTTTGCCCTGAGCGGCAACGCCTGCTACGCCACAAGGATCTCCGCCACGAAAGTCGTGCAGGGGGATTACTGCGTGTTCGATGCCGGGCAGTGGTTGCCGGACCGTTACGACGATCCCCGCTACCAGGTTCCCGAGTGTATCGTCATCTGGGGCTACAATATCCCCGCCTCATGCCCGGACAACCTCTTCGGGCACTGGATCATTGATCTGATGAAGCGTGGCACCAAGCTCATCACCATCGACCCGCGCCTGTCGTGGTTTGCCTCGCGTTCGGAGAAGTGGCTGCAGGTCCGACCCGGCTCCGATGCGGCGCTGGCCATGGGGTTTCTGAACGTCATCGTGAACGAGGGGCTCTACGACCGGGAATTTGTAGAAAAGTGGACCAACGCCCAACACCTTATTCGCACCGACACGGGGAAGATCCTTCGGGAGAGCGAACTGACTGCCGGAGGTGATCCCGGGAGCTTCGTCGTCTGGGACGAGCGGAGGAATGCTCCGGCCGTATGGGACACCCGCCAACAGGCCTATCGTCCGGGCTCGGACGAGGTTGCTCCGCTCCTTGAAGGAGAGCGTGAAGTCCGTCTCGCCGACGGGTCCAGGGTCCGCTGCGAGACGGTGTGGTCTGTCTTCCGCCGGGAAATCGATAAGTATCCGCTCGAGCGGGTAACCGAGATCACCATGGTGCCGGCAAAGGACATCGCCGAGGCGGCCCGCTTCTACGCCAGGGCAAAGCCGGCCGCCATCCAATGGGGGGTGCCGATCGATATGACCCCGAACATGACTCCCACCGCCCAGGCGATCAATGATCTCTGGTGCATCACGGGAAACCTCGACGTCCCCGGTGGGAACGTCATCTCCCGCTTCGCTTTCAACGCCGTTTCCTACGCCCTCCCCGGCACTAAGAGCGTTTTCGCTCCATCCGTGGAACAGGAAGAAAAACGGATCGCCACCGACCGTTACCCCATGTTCAAGAATTTCAGCCTGCGGTCCCAGACCGACGTCACCTTCGAGCAGATCTTTACCGGCAAGCCGTACCCGATAAAAGCCATGTGGATGGCGGCCTCCAACCTGATCGGTGGGCTCGGTCTCGATCCCCGGCGCTGGGTGGAGGCGATCAAATCACTTGACTTCGTGGTGGCGGTGGATCTCTTCCACACACCGAGCACTCAGCTGGCCGATGTGGTCCTGCCGGCGGTAAGTTTCCTCGAAAAGGACAGCGTCCGTTCCTGGTGGGTCCCCCTGCAGACCATCAATAAGGCCATGAGCGTCGGCGAGTGCAAGTCCGATGCGGAGATTGCGATAGAGCTGGGGCGGCGCTTCGACCCGGAATTCAAGTGGAACACGACTCACGAACTATTCGATGACATTTTGAAGCCCTCGGGCATGAGCTTCGCCGAGCTCCAGGAGAAGGGATGGGCATTCCCGCCGGAAGGACACCCGACGGCGCCTTACCGGCGCCACGAGAAAGGACTTTTGCGTCCCGACGGGAAGCCTGGTTTCTGCACCCCGTCGGGTAGGGTGGAACTCTATTCGACATTGCGCGAGGAGTGGGGGCTGGAACCCCTGCCGCTGCATGAAGAGCCCCCCTTTACGCCGGTGAGCCAGCCCGAGCGGTTCAAGGAATATCCCCTCGTTCTCTCCACCGGTCGCCGCTCGCCGGTCCTCTACCACACCGAGCACCGCAATATTCCCTGGCTCCGGGCTCTCGACCCGGATCCGATCGTGGAGATCCACCCGGACACCGCCTCTTCCCTGGGAATCGGCAGCGGCGAGTGGGTGTGGGTAGAGAACTGGTTCGGCAAGTGTCAGCTTAAGGCCAAGGTCACCCTGGAGGTGCCGCGCTACATGGTAATGGCCGCCCATGGCTGGTGGTTTCCGGAGAAGGACGGGGCCGAACCGTCCCTGCATGGCGCATTCAAATCCAATATCAATCAGCTTCTCCCCATGGGCTACCAGGGGAAAGACGGCCAGGGTGCCCCGATCAAGCACGGACTGTGCAAGGTCTATAAAGCAACCCCGGCGGAGGTGCAACAATGACGAAGAAGCAAAGATTCGGTCTCCTCATCGACTACGAATACTGCACCGGATGTCACGCCTGCGAGGTGGCCTGTGCCCAGGAGTATGGCTGGCCTCCGGGCATGGGCGGCATGCGGGTGATCGAGGTAATCCAGCGGCTGCCGAAGGATAAGGCTTACCTGAATTTCATCACCTTCCCCACCGAGTCCTGCGTGTTGTGCGCCGGGCGCACCCGAAAGGGGCAGAAGCCCTCGTGTGTGCACCACTGCTTGGCCGGCGCCATCAAATACGGCCCAATCGAAGAGCTGGCGAAAGAGATGGAAAGAAAGCCGCGCATGGTGCTCTGGGCACCAAAGTAAAACGCAGCTCCCTGTTTCATCCGAAATATAGTACATCATACGAAATATCGTATAAAATGCTATTTGCGAAAATAATAATAATTCTAGGCACTTGGAATGCAATAATACAATCTCTTGATTCACCAGCCTGCCAATGTCTCCGATATTTCGGATAAAGCACGTTTAATAAAATTGATTTAAAACACTTTAATATTAATAAAACACACGATATTAAAGGCTTAGATCAGGCAAAAAGGGACCCAGACTGTATGGCACAGTCCATGCAAAACAATGTTTTACAACGTCAACAGAAAACGAAAAGCCATGCCTCGTTCAATCATTTTCCCATGGAGCGGCGACAGCTCGAAGCGAACAAAGGGAGAGCAACACATGTCCGCAACAACAAGCGATCGATTGTTAAGCAGGATTCGCAGGCCCGACCTTCATCGAAAAATAATGCGGGCCGCGCAGACCATCCCTTTTTTCAAAGACGGGATGTATCTGGGTTTTTCAGGCTTTGCCGAGGGGCACCCGAAAACGGTGCCGGCGGCTCTGGCAGATCATATCGAGAACAACCATCTTATGGGGAAAATGCGTTTCCATGTGTATACCGGCGCCTCCATCGGGACGGACGTCGATGACCGCTGGGCGAAACTCGGCATGCTAGGCAAGCGCTGGCCGCATCAGCAGGGCACCGCCATTCGCAAGGCCATCAATGCCGGCGAAGTCGCTTATGGGGACCGCTATCTGTCCCTGTACGCGCAAGATTTCGGCTACGGCTTCTACACCATGGAAAACGGCGGGAAGATCGATATCGGCATCATCGAAGCGAGCTGCCTGACCGAAGAAGGGGGGATCGTCCCAACCCTCGCCATCGGCATCGTATCGGAAATCGTGGCACGGGCGGAAAAGATCATCATCGAAATCAACACCAAGATCCCCTCTCTCGAAGGACTCCACGACTGCGTCGGGGTGGAACTGCCGCCGAACAAGAAAGCCTACAACATCCACAACGTGCGAGACCGGATAGGCACCACCAGCATCCCCTGCGATCCCGACAAGATCGTGGCCATTGTCGAATCCTACAAGGATCCGGTCGGACGTCCCCTGGGGCCTCCCGACGAGAGGTCCAAAGAGATCGCGGCGCACCTCATCGATTTTCTGCAATTCGAAGTGAAACAGGGGCGCCTGCCCAAGAATCTTCTGCCGCTGCAATCGGGCGTGGGGTCCATCGCCAATGCCGTCATCGGCGGCATCCAGGACAGCCCCTTCACCAACCTGAGCGTGTGGACCGAGGTTTTCCAGGACAACCTCCTCGATCTGTTTGATTCCGGCAAGCTCGATTTTGTGACGACCGCCTCCTTTTCCCTCTCCGACCAGGGTATCAAGCGCCTGCTGGCCAACTGGGGAAAATACACCAGTCGGACCTTGCTGCGGCCGATCCAGATCACCAATCACGCCGAACCTGTGCGGCGGCTGGGACTGATTTCCATGAACACTCCCGTCGAGTTCGACATTTATGCCCACGTCAACTCGTCGATGGTCAACGGTTCGCGTCTGCTCAACGGCGTCGGCGGCTCTGGGGATTTCATGCGCAACGCCTATCTCTCCATCATGCACA
>NZ_KI421421.1:0-2108 GCF_000472285.1 Desulfuromonas sp. TF | reverse complement strand
GTCAACGGTTCGCGTCTGCTCAACGGCGTCGGCGGCTCTGGGGATTTCATGCGCAACGCCTATCTCTCCATCATGCACCCCCCCTCGACCCGCCCCTCGAAGACCGACCCCAACGGCATCAGCTGCGTCGTTCCCATGGTGACCCATGTGGATCATACCGAGCATGATCTCGACGTGCTGGTGACCGAGCAGGGACTCGCCGACCTGCGCGGTCTGGCCCCCAAACAAAGGGCCCAGCGCATCATCGACAAATGCGCTCACCCCGCGTACCGGCCGATCCTGCAGGACTACTTCGATCGCGCCACTCGGGAGTGCGTGGCCAGCGGCAGCGCCCATCAGCCGCACATGCTCTACAAGGCTTTCAACATGCAGAAGCACCTCGATGAAAAAGGGACAATGATGGTCGCCAACTGGGATTAGTTCAAGTACCCGGGCGGGCGCTCATCTAAATCACAGGAGAATTTACAAATGTTGACAAAAGCTTATATCCCCTATGGGGGTTATTACAGCACCCCTTTCGCTCGCTGGCAGGGT
Organism: Desulfuromonas sp. TF; assembly: GCF_000472285.1. Lineage (NCBI taxonomy): Bacteria > Pseudomonadati > Thermodesulfobacteriota > Desulfuromonadia > Desulfuromonadales > Desulfuromonadaceae > Desulfuromonas > Desulfuromonas sp. TF. The sequence continues at coordinate 1,574 of NZ_KI421421.1, read as the reverse complement.
ACCCTGGCCAACGAGAACGCGATCGTTCTGGGGGCCGACACCTCCAGGCGCTTCTTCGAGTCCAAGGGATGGAATCCCCGGATGCTCGACTATGTTCTGGTCGGCAGCACCGTCTACCAGAAGCAGTGGTTCTACAGCGGCCCCTGGGCCGCTGCCATGATGGGTGCTGCCGAGACGCCGGGCGTCCTGGTCAGCCAGGCCTGCTCGACCCCGACCACGACTATTTACCAGGCCGGGATGGGGATCGAAACGGGGATGTTCGCCAACAGCTGGTGCCTGCTGGCCGACCGCTGCTCCAACGGCCCCCATGCCAGTTGGCCCAACCCCAATGGCCCTGGCGGCCAGGTCGTCACCGAGGACTGGTTCATGGACAACGTCGCCAAAGACCCGTGGGGGGGAACTTCCATGATCGAGACCGCGGAGAACGTCAGCAGAGAGTACGGCGTCACCCGCGAGGAATGCGACGCCATCACCCTGCGCCGCCAGGCGCAGTATCACGACGCCCTGGCCAATGACCGGGCCTTCCAGAAGCGCTACATGTTTGCCGCCGAGGTGCGGATCTCGAAGAAAAAGACCGTCACTCTGGAGGCGGACGAGGGAATCACCCTCAGCACCCCTGAAGGGCTGGCCGGGCTGCGACCGGTCCTGTCCGACGGAGTTCACACCTTCGGGGCCCAGACCCACCCGGCCGACGGCAACTGCGGCATCTCGGTCACCACCCGCGAGAGGGCCCGGGAACTGAGCACCAATCCCGGCGTTGAAGTCCAGCTCGTCTCCTTCGGCTTTGCCCGGGCCAGGAAGGCCCACATGGCGGCCGCCGTCGCCCCGTCGGCGCAGATGGCCCTCGAAAATGCCGGCCTCAAGGCTGCGGACCTTGGCGCCGTCAAGACCCACAACCCCTTCGCCGCCAACGACGTGGTCATGGCCAAGGTCATGGGCCTCGATGTCGACAGCATGAACAACTACGGCTCCTCGCTCATCTACGGCCACCCCCAGGCGCCCACCGGCGCCCGCCTGGTCATCGAGGGGGTCGAGGAGCTGGTTCAGAAGGGGGGCGGTTATCTGCTCTTCGCCGGCTGTGCCGCCGGCGACACCGCCGCGGCCTTGGTGCTGAAAGTCGGCTAAAGGACCGATCCCGGACCTTGGACCTTTGAATAACTGACCACCGATAACGGAGCGAAGCGAATGGGATACCAGTTCATCACCATGAAACAGGACAAGCGGGTCCTGACCATCAGTCTCAACCGCCCACCCACCAACCCCCTCAACGGCGAATTCGGCCTGGAGCTCTTCAGCGCCTTCAGCGAAGTCGACAAGATGGACGATGTCACCGTCGTGGTCATCACGAGCGCCCTGGAGAAGGCCTTCATCGCCGGAGCCGACATCAAACAGATGGCGGCCATGAACCAGAGCGATTCCGAGGCGTTCTCCAAACTGCTGCAGAATGCCAACAACCTGCTCAGCGGCATGAAGAAGGTGGTGATCGCCGCCATCAACGGCCACGCCCTGGGCGGGGGGTGCGAGCTGGCCATGGCCTGCGACTACCGCTTCATGGCGGCCGGCAAGGCCTTCAT
>NZ_KI421420.1:125494-125827 GCF_000472285.1 Desulfuromonas sp. TF | reverse complement strand
GCCGGGATTCCAGAACCTCGATTCCGACCTGAAGCTGAACAAGCCCCAGCTCTCCGTCCAGGTCGACCGGGAGAAGACGGTGGACGTCGGCGCCGACGTTGCCACCGTCGGACGCACCCTCGAGACGATGCTCGGTGGCCGGCAGGTCACTCGCTTCAAGCGCGAAGGGAAGCAGTATGACGTCATCGTCCAGATCGAGGATGTCGAACGGGTCACCCCCTCGGATCTCTCCGCCATCTACGTGCGCGGAAACGGGGGAAGGATGGTTCAGCTCTCCAACCTGGTGGCCGTCGATGAGACGGTGGCCCCCAAGGAGCTCAACCACTTCAACCA
>NZ_KI421420.1:120352-125484 GCF_000472285.1 Desulfuromonas sp. TF | reverse complement strand
GGGAAGGATGGTTCAGCTCTCCAACCTGGTGGCCGTCGATGAGACGGTGGCCCCCAAGGAGCTCAACCACTTCAACCAGCTGCGCGCCGCCAAGGTCACCGCCAGCCTGGCGCAGGGGTACGCCCTCTCCGACGGGATCGCCCAACTGGAGGAGATCGCCGCCCGGGTCCTCCCCGGAAACGCGGTCGTCGACTACGACGGCCCCTCCCGGGAGTTCAAGGAGTCGAGCGCCAGCCTCTACGTGACGTTCCTGCTCGCCCTCGGCTTCATCTACCTGGTGCTGGCGGCTCAGTTCGAGAGCTTCGTCGATCCCTTCATCATCATGCTCTCGGTCCCCTTGAGCGTCACCGGAGCCCTTCTGGCCCTCAACCTCAGCGGCCATACCCTCAACGTCTACAGCCAGATCGGTCTGGTGACCCTGGTGGGGCTGATCACCAAGCACGGCATCCTCATCGTCGAGTTCGCCAACCAGCTGCAGGAGGAGGGGTGGAGCAAGTTCGACGCGGTGGTCGAATCGGCCTCCCTGCGCCTGCGCCCCATCCTCATGACCACCGGGGCCATGGTCCTGGGAGCCCTCCCTCTGGCCCTGGCCCACGGCGCCGGCGCCGAAAGCCGCCAGGCCATCGGCTGGGTCATCGTCGGGGGGATGAGCCTGGGGACGGTGCTGACCCTCTTCGTTGTCCCCACCGCATATCTGCTCATTGCTCGAAGGCGGACAGCCGAAGAGGGAGGGGAAGTTTCCGGAGAAGAGCTTGTTCCTGAGCCGGCGGAGGGGTAAGGTCAAGACTGCGGGCGTTCTCTACGCCAAAGTCTTCTCTGATTACAATCGGGTACGCATGCGGGGTTTTTACTGGAGGTTTTCACCAAAACGGGAACTGTAGTGCCGGTGCGGACCTTGACGCTGGTGAACCATTGCGTGAAGCCCCAGTTTAAAACCGGCGAAAAACATATGTGCCTGTTACTCAGCATTGTCGTGAGTTGATGAACGAAAAAGTCGAGCAGGCGTGCTCCACGCCAGTGGCCGGTCCTTTCTTTGGTTCCTTTCTTTAGACCAGTAAAGAAAGGAACCCGGCTGCCGGCCGGGACCGGCGAATTTATCTTAAGTTTACGATGTTTCGTTGGGAATAAAGTCGCGGGCGCTGCGCCCCGCACCCCGCCTTACTTTCTTTTTACCCCGCCGAAAAGAAAGTAAGCCAAGAAAACGGCGGCCACTGGCGTGGAGCACTTCTGTCGCGGAGAGTTCTACCTCTGAATACCTGTGGCTCTGGGAAATAGCCTAGGCGCTCCGTAGCACCGAAAAGCGGGGGCCGATTCTCTTCCGGCCCCCTCGACGCGGGATTTTTTCTCGAACGGGAACTGCACTGCGGTGCGCACTGAGGATCTTTTTAATGATCAGAAAAATACGGAAAGCCTGGTTCATATTTTCGGCCCTCCTTCTCTCCGCCTGCACCGTGGGCCCATCCTACAATCCCCCCGCCCCCCCCATGCCCCTCACCTGGCAGGAAACCGCCCCTTGGCGGCCGGCCGAACCCCGTGACGCCGTCCCCCGCGGCGCCTGGTGGACCGTCTTCGGCGATCCGGCCCTGAACCGCCTGGAAGAGCAGGCCATGGCCGCCAACCCCGGACTGCAGATCGCTCTGTCCCGGGTCGCTCAGGCCCGGGCCGCGCTCGGGTTCAGCCGGGCGGACCGGGTCCCCCGAATCGACCTGGGCGCCAGCGCCTTCCGCTCCCGCACCTCCGCCGACTTCTCCCGCACCGGGGAGGGGGAGACCTCCACCTTCATCGACCTCCCCGTCGACCTGGGGTACGAGATCGACCTCTGGGGGAGGGTGCGCAACTCGGTGGAGACCGCCGCCGCGGAGGCGGAGGCCTCGGCCGCCGACTACCACAGCGCCCGGCTCTCCCTTCAGACCGAGGTGGCCCGGCTCTGGTTCACCCTGCGGGCTCTGGACAGCGAATCGCTCCTGCTGCGCCGCGCCATCGAGCTGAGGGAAGAGAACCTGCAACTGGTCCGCAGCCGTTTCGAGGCCGGAGATATTTCCAAGCTGGACCTCAACCGCGCCGAGACGGAGCTGGCCGCGGCCGAGGCGGACGTGAAGAGCGTCCTACGCAGCCGCGCGGCCCTGGTCCACGCCCTGGCGGTCCTCACGGGGCAGCCGGCCTCCGGCTTAGCCGTGGCAAGCAATCCCCTCGATCTCGCTCCTCCGTCCCTCGTCCCCGGCCTCCCCTCCACCCTGCTGGAGCGGCGCCCTGACGTGGCCGCCGCCGAGCGCCGCATGGCCGCCGCCAACGCCCGCATCGGCGTGGCCCATGCCGCCTTTTTCCCCGCCGTCACCCTGTTCGGAACCGCCGGATTCCAGAGCACCGAGCTCTCCGACCTCTTCTCCTGGGACAACCACACCTGGGCCCTCGGACCGGCCGTCTCCCTCCCCCTCTTCGACGGCGGGCGCAACCGGGCCAACCTGCGAAGAAGCGAGGCCTTCTGGAACGAAACGGCCGCCGATTACCGAGCGACGGTCCTCGCCGCCATCGGGGAGGTCGAGGACGGCCTCTCCGGCCTGAGGTATCTGAGCGAAGAGGCCGATTCCCTGGAGAAGGCCGTCACGGCCGCCGAAGAGGCGGCGGAACTCAGCCGCAAACGGTACCGGGCGGGGATGGTCAGCTACCTCGAGGTGGTCGACGCCGAGCGGGGCATGCTCCAGTATCAGCGCCAGGCCGTTCGCGTTCTCGGCCTGCAGCTGGAGACGAGCGCATTTCTGATAAAGGCCCTTGGGGGAGGGTGGGATGAGGGGGAGGCGGGGCAAGTGGCGTTGAATTTTTAATCGGTAGACGGAGTGGACTTTCTGGACCGGGTGGATCGCTTCGCGGAGCGGACGCGGTAGAGGCGTTCGGTGAAGCCGCCTTCGGTTTCGAATGCGGTTGCCTGGGCGGCCAGCTGTCTGTCGAGCAGGCTGCAGGCGACGGCCAGTAGTACCAGCGCGGCGTTGGCGGCAAGCTCGGGATAGGTGGCAGACGATTTTTGTCCATCCAGTCCACTCTGTCCACCAGGTCCACCGTCATGTTTTTCCCTGACCCACTGCACCACATCATCAACTCTGACACACCACCGATCGATCAGCTCCTGCCGGCGGGGATCGTCGCGCTCCCAGAGGGGGAGGCCACGCTGCCGCAAAAAATCCTCGTAGTCGAGTCTCAACTCCTCCAGGCTGGCCCTGGCCACGTTGGTGAGCTTGAGCTCCATCTTTTTCGAAGTCCCCGAGGCCTGGCTTCCCTCGGCGATGTTCTGCACCCCTGAACGCGCCACCTGAAAGCTTTTGAGTTTCCGGTAGATTCTGTTTTCTGCATTTTCCCCCCTCCGCGCGATCCTTTTCAGCAAATGTCAGAAAGTCAAGACCCGGAGGTCCCTCTCGAGCCTCGGACAAAGAACGCTCCCTCCCATCGGCGGCGAATTCCAGCAACGGCAGCATCAACGACTGAAAATCCGGTATGGGCATGGTTCCATCCTCCTGAAATTCAAGCAGTTTTCATTGCAGTAAACAGAATCGCGTCAAAATATCATTTTTTCCAGTGACAGTTAAGGAAAAACCCTGCAACGGGGAAGCTCATCCAGAAGAGGCGGCTTGAAGCGGCCGGGCGCGCCTGAAATTCTCTCTTTGGTCGGATAAAGAAGGTCGCTTGACACCCACGGTAACGGTGATAAGTGTTGATGCGGTAAAGAAAAAGTCCTCCGGAGATGGGCTCCGGGGCATCATGACACGGAAAGGAAAAGGAGATGAAAAAGAGCATCTACATTTCAGCCTTTGTCGCAGGATGCAGTCTCCTGTTGGCCGCCGGCGGCTTTGCCGCCGAGGAGAAGATGGGAGAGCAGAAGCAGCAGAAGCAGGAACAGCCGATGCAACAGCAGCAGGCCCGTCAGGAAGGACAGCAGAAGAGCCAGTATGCCCAGCAGCTGATGACGGCGAATGAGATCGAGGGGATGAAGATCCAGAACCAGCAGGGCGAAGAGATCGGCAGCGTGGACAAGGTCGTGCTGGACAGCCAGGATGGGCAGATCGCGTATGTGGTGGTGACCTCCGGCGGCTTCTGGGGCATGGGCGGCGAAAAAGCCGTTATCCCCTGGAAGGCCGTGCAGCTCCAGCAGCAGGCGGAGGGTGATAAGCCCATGCTGATGGTGAATGTGAGCAAGGAACAGTTGAAGAACGCTCCCCAAGGCGACATCCAGGAAATCCTGGATCGCCGGCAGGCCGAGCAGATCCATCAGTACTACGGCGTCGCCCCTTACTGGGAAGGGCAGCAGGAGCCGCAGCAGATGCAGCAGCCTCAGCAAATGGAACAACAGATGGAGCAAAAGCAGGAGCAAATGGAGCAAAAGCTGGAGCAGCAAGAGGAAAAACGGGAGCGTATGCAGTAAAGCTCCGGTCAGGAAGGTACGACGCTGAAAAGAGAAGGGCGGCATCCAGCCGCCCTTCTTGCATTTGGGAGGGCCCTGGCCCTCCGACCGCTACTGCTGGCCTTGCTGCTGTCCCGGCTGCTGAGCAGGCTGCTGACCGGGTTGTTGAGCCGGTTGCTGCTGTTCTTGCCGCTGTTCTGTCGGGGTGGTTTCCTTTCGCTCGCAGCCCCAGACGAGCAGCGCCGCGGCGATGGTCATGAAGACGAAGTATTTGCGGATATGTTTCATTTCGAGCCTCCTTGTTGTTATTGGTTTACCCTTGGCTTCCATTTATCACCGTGCAGGGAAAAAGCAAGGAGCTCTTATCGATCCCTCTGCGGGGAGCGTAAAGCGATGATCTCTTCCGTCGTCGAAGGTCATGTCCCTCTTTGACCAATCATGCGGGTTTATGTTAGGTTCATTAACGATTTTGCCCGTCGGTCCCCACAAACCCCGTCGTTTTGCCTGACCGGTAGAAGCGGCGACTTCCCACAAGGAGGACGCAAATGCCCAGACCTGTCCTTGTCGCTGCCGTCTTTCTGCTCTTCATTTCCACCGTTTCCCCCTGCACCGCCGGCGAACTGGCCGACATCAAACAGAAAGGGGAGCTTTCCTTCGCCATGACCGGGCAGTATCCCCCGTTCAATTTCGTGGACGAGAACAACCGGCTCACGGGGTTCGACGTGGAAATCTGCACGGCCAT
>NZ_KI421420.1:117877-120252 GCF_000472285.1 Desulfuromonas sp. TF | reverse complement strand
GAGCCGTACTATCGCTCCGGAGCCCAGCTGTTCGTCGGGCGCGGCTCGAGTCTCGACTCCGCGGAAGAGCTTGGGGGCAGAACGGTGGGTGTGACACTCGGCACGACCTACGAAGAGTGGGTGCGGAAGAATCTGCCGGATACCGAGGTGCGGACCTACAAGGGGGTGCCCGAGATGATCCTCGAAGTGGTCAACCGGCGCATCGACGGATTCATCACCGATCGGATCGTCGGCGCCATCGCCATCGATGAAAAGAACGCTCCCATCAAAATGGCCGGCCCGCTCCTTTACGAGGAGCGCATGGGGATCGCGCTGCGCAAGGGGAACCCGGAACTGAAACAGGCGATCGACGCGGCCCTGGAAAAGATCAGGGAACGAAGCGACTACCGCAGGATCAGCATGCAGTGGCTCAAGATCGACGCGCGCTGACTCTCCTCCTTCTGATCAAAGGCAATCATGGTCCTTGACTGGTCGGTCATCACCCATTACTTCCCCTTTCTGCTGAAGGGAGCCCTGCTCACCCTGCAGATCTCCCTGGTGTCGCTGGTCTTCGGTCTGGCCGCCGGACTGATTGCGGCGCTCTGCGTCCTTTCGAAGAACCCGCTCTTCCGCTGGCCGGCACGGTTCTACGTCTGGCTGGTCCGCTCGACGCCGCTGCTGGTGCAGCTTTTCATCATCTACTACGGCCTGCCGCAGTTCGGCCTCAGCCTCAGCCCGTTCTGGTCGGGGGTGCTGGCCCTGGCCCTGAACACCGGCGCTTACAACGCCGAAACGATCCGGGCCGGCATTCTCTCCGTCCCCTCCGGGCAGGTCGAGGCCGCCCGCTCCCTCGGCATGGGGCCGGGGCTGACCATGCGCCGCATCGTCCTGCCGCAGGCGATTCGCCTGATCATACCGCCGCTGGGGAACAACTTCGTCATCCTGATCAAGGACACCTCGCTGGTCTCCACCATCACCCTGGTGGAACTGACCCTGACCGCCCAGCGCCTGATCGGCTCCACCTACAGGCCGTTTGAAATGTACCTGATGGCGGCCCTGCTCTATGCGGTTCTGACCACCGGCGCCACCGTCCTGCTGCGCCAGGTGGAGCGGCGCACGGCATGGGGGGCGGCATGAGCCTGGAATCCGCCCTGGAGAGCCACGCCGGACCGATGATCGCCCTGCGCGGTCTGCGCAAGCGCTTCGGCAGGCATGAAGTGCTCAAGGGGATCGACCTGGAGGCGGCGCGCAGGGAGGTGCTGGTCCTGATCGGCCCCAGCGGCTCCGGCAAAAGCACCCTGCTTCGCTGCATCAATCACCTGGAAAAGCCGACAGCGGGGGAGGTCTTCCTTGCTGGAGAGCGGGTCAACCGCACGGACCTTTCGGGGCGGGCCTTCCAACGTCATCTCAATGCCGTCCGCACCCGTATGGGGATGGTTTTTCAGCACTTCAATCTCTTCCCGCATAAGACGGTGCTCGAAAACATCATCGAGGCGCCGGTCCAGGTCCTGGGGCGCCGGCGCGACGAGGTCGTCCCCGAAGCCCTGATCCTGCTCGACAAGGTCGGGCTGAAGGAGAAACAGGACGCCTATCCCGGCCGGCTCTCCGGAGGGCAGCAGCAGCGGGTCGCCATCGCCCGGGCCCTGGCCATGCGGCCCTCGGTGATGCTTTTCGATGAAGTCACCAGCGCCCTCGATCCCGAGCTTGTCGGGGAGGTGCTGGGGGTCATGGAGGATCTGGCCCGGGAAGGGATGACCATGATGGTGGTCACCCATGAGATGGGGTTCGCCGAGCGGGTCGGAGACCGGGTCATCTTTATGGATGACGGACGGATTGTCGAAACGGCGAAGCCGGCGGAGATGTTCGCCCGGCCGAAAGAGGAGAGAACCCGCCGGTTCCTGGCGGACGTGCTGAAATAGATGCGGCCGCGAAAATGAAAAAAAGCGCCTCCGGTCCGCACAGGACCGGAGGCGCTTTCACCTGGTGGGGCGGACCTGTCAGGAACCGCTCCCCATCTCCTTCTCGAATTCCCCGAAGGCGAGATCGAAGATCTCCAGCAGCTCCAGGTTCTGCTTGGAGAGCATCATCGCGTTGCCGACGATGCCGTAGTAGAGGATGCTCAGGCGGGTCTTGGAGGTGTTGTCCGCAATCCGGGGGACCTGCCGGGCATTCAATTCCTCGGTGAACTCCCGCAGCCGGGCGTCCTTTTTCCTCAGCCCGTCGAGGTCGGCCGTCTGTTTGCGGCTGAAGGTGGTCTCCACCTCGAGGAGGATCTCGTTCAGCAGGACGCGGACCTGCTCCAGTTCCTCGATCTGCACCGGGAGGAGCCCCTTGTGGTGGTTTCCGATGTGAGTGTAGGCGCGCAGGACGATATCGCGATGGCCGTCCGTGATCTT